>NZ_JBKXNW010000005.1:0-50357 GCF_047012705.1 Pseudoruminococcus sp.
AAAATCCGCTGTTTGGATTGTCGCTTTTCATAGCGTTGCTGTCTTTTGAGCAGATACCGTATGCTTCTACTACTGCTATCCCGCCCTGATTGGCATCGGGAGGAATACCGCCCGTATCGACTGTTCGTGCAGTATTGGTTTCATATACATTCTGCCTTGCGTTTTTCGTACCTTCGGAAGTAAAGCGGACATCGTATGTTTTCTCTACCACGAAGGGCTGATTGTTGCCGCCCATACCGTATGTAGCACTCACGGTTGGTGCTATATCATCAAGCACTTTATATCTTGTATCTTGACTGTGGTTATCTATCACTGCGGCAGGAACCACCCCTGCACGGAGCGTTGGAGATTTTTCTTTTTCATAACCGATGGAACGGCTCTTGGCTGAATGCTCCGTACAAAAGCCTGCCGATTCCATAACCACAGGGGGATGATGCGATTCGGCACGGAGGGTACAGGTCTTTTCCTCCGTAACATCCATTCGGCTTCCACCCTGATCGTTCAGACAGATCTTGCCTGACGCTCCAAAGCCTTGCGTAATACCTCCGGCAGCTGCTTGCCACGAGCGGAAGCTCTCCGCAGAATACCCAGAGAGGCCTTCGGACTCAAATAATATTTTTCCGGCACATCTGTCATTAAAATCTGCGACAAGATAGATGCGTTTTCGTCTCTGTGGGATTCCCCAGTATTGAGAGTCAAATACCCTCCATGCGATTGAGAAATCATCTCCCAGAATTTCTCCCGCGTTGTGCCATTTTGCAGGTCGAGCCGCATCAATTTCACAGCCTTTGACCGAGCAGAAGCTTTCGAGGACTGCCTGGAAATCCTCTCCTTTGTTGGAGGAGAATGCCCCGCATACATTTTCCCAGACTGCGTATCTCGGATATTTGCCATTACTTTTACACCTCATTTCTTTTATGATTCTTATAGCCTGATAAAACAGACCGCTTCGTGAGCCGTCAAGCCCGGTTCTCTTGCCAGCTATACTCATATCCTGACAGGGCGACCCAAATGTGATAATATCCACAGGCGGCAGGTCAGCACCGTTCAGCTTGTTTACATCTCCGTAATGCTTTACCTCCGGCAGACGCTTTTCCGTTACACGGATTGGGAACGGTTCGATTTCGGAATTAAAGACGGGCTTTATCCCGGCAAGGATGCCGCCCAGTTCAAAACCCCCGGAGCCTGAAAACAAGCTACCGAGGGTGAGTTCTTTATTAGCCACTACGCTCCACCTCTTTCACGAGATCGGAATAAGGTATTTTTTCTCCGTTGCGGATTACATACACCCCGTCTGCATCACCTGTATCCTCTACATATCTGCGGAGAATAACAGAGGCGTATTTTTCATCAAGCTCCATCGTGTAGCATATCCTGTTCATTTTCTCACAAGCCATAAGGGTAGAGCCGCTGCCTCCGAAGGTGTCAATGACTACTGCATTTTCCTGTGTTGAATTTCCGATAGGATAACTCAGAAGGTCAAGCGGCTTGGATGTAGGATGATCGGCATTTCGCTTTGGCTTTGCGAAATTCCAGATGGTAGTCTGCTTTCGGTCTGAATACCACTTGTGCTTTCCGTTCTGCAAAAAACCGTAAAGCACAGGCTCGTGCTGCCACTGATAATCGGAGCGGCCAAGCACAAGACTATCCTTCACCCAGATACAGCACCCGGCAAGATGCAGTCCGGCATCAACGAAAGCTCTGCGGAAATTCAGCCCTTCGGTATCAGCGTGAAATACATAAGCAGCGCCGCCGCTTTCAAGATGCTCGACCATACGCTGAAAGGCAGATAAAAGGAAACTATAAAACTCCTCATTTTTCATGCTGTCATTCTGAATAGTCAAGCCGGAGGAGCTTTTGAAAGATACACCATACGGCGGGTCGGTCAGAATAAGATTTGCCTTTGTGCCGTTCATAAGAGCAGCAACATCCTCTGCGGAAGTTGCATCACCGCATATCAACCTATGCCTGCCTACAGTCCACATATCTCCACGCTGAACAAATGCCGCTTTTTCAAGGGCAGCGGTCAAATCGAAATCATCATCCTTTGCGCTGGATTTATCATCATCAGCAAACAGGTCAGCAAGCTCGCTTTCATCAAAACCCGTCATACCGATGTCAAATCCCATTTCCTGCAAGGATGCCATTTCTACTTTCAGAAGCTCGTCATCCCATCCGGCATCGAGCGACATTCTGTTATCGGCAAGGATATATGCTTTCTTCTGTGCCTCGGAAAGATGCTCCACAAATACACAGGGTACTTCATTTATACCTTCTTCCTTTGCAGCAGCAATTCTTCCATGTCCGGCAAGCACATTGTATTCACGGTCGATAAGCACAGGATTGATAAAACCAAACTCACGCAGGCTTGAGCGCAGTTTTGTTATCTGCTCCGGCGAATGTGTCCGGGCATTGTTCACATAGGGTATCAGCTTGTTAATGTCAACAAGCTGCATCTGAGTTGTCGTTATCATCTGATCAGCCCCCATTCTGCAAACTTCTCAAAGCCGCCCAGATCATGTATGTATTTTCTCGCGATCTCAACTATGTCGGAGTAGGGCTTGCCATCAATGGTATCATCACCGATTGCACAGCTTATCTCCACAGGTTCTTTTCTTGCCTGCGCTTCAAGGAAAGCATAAATATTCACGCTGACATCAGCCTTTGACAGATCCTTACCGTGCAGACCGCCGCCTGTTATACTGTCGCCCATATCACTGCCGAGCTTGCGGTTGGTTGAACCACAGTCCACATCACTTCCGCCTGTCCAGTCACCGAGGGGATTTATCTCAGCTGCCGGAAACATCTTACGGAGATTTTCTGTATCTGCGTTGCTCTGGCAGATGACAAGACGATCGCCGTCAAGGATGTATTTGCCATCCTCACCGAAAGCAAAATAAAACTGTTTTGCAATGGCTGTCAGTCGCTCCTGTTCACCAGTTACGGGAACACCTTTGAAGATGCCGTTATCTCCGCAGCGGATACGACCGCTTTGGTTCTCCGACAAAATCGCATCCTGCTTTGTTTCCAGATAGTCTGTCATAAGGTCGGGTGCAAGCCTCTTTACGATTTTTGATATTTCGCTGCTATCGAAATGCACAGAAGTTTCTGCCATAATATGGCAAACACCGTGTCCGAGCAGAACTTCTACTGCTATTCTCGGATCCTTTTCTTTTGCATACGCCAGATCAACTATAGCTCCGGCAATTCTATCTGCGATTTTATCAGGGTGCCGTGGATTCACCTTTTCGTACATAAATTTTACCTCCTAACCGAATTTCCGTTTCAGGAACTTTTTCAGTCCCTTACGGGTGTCAAATATTTTTTCCTTCATAACCTGCGCAGGGGCAGGTCTTATTTTTTTGTTTTCTTCTGTTTTTCGATACCGTTTCCTGTGCTGCATCACTTTCCCTCCCTTGCACGGAGCAGCTTCTCCATCGGATCAACCTCACCACCGCTGTCAATATCCACAGTACAATTCTCTTTAACGACCTGGTATATTTGCAGCCACATCTGCTGCGCCTGTTTGAGATAGTTGTGACTCATTGATACGAACGGGCTTTGCACCACCGATGTTGTTACTGTCGGATGCTTGCCGACAAGACCGTATCTCGTTATAGCTTCTTCGCACTGCATCCATCTTGCTGCACACATCGAGTATTGTTCAACAAGCAGAGGATTCACAAATATATCGCAGCCCAGCTTTCCAAGCCATCGGCACATTTTTGTGTATATCTCGTCAGCACCGAGCGGCTTTCCGTCACGCTGCATTGCCGAGAGATAATCACTCGGCTTTGGCATATCAACACCTTCGATGTTTTCAGGAATATCAAGCCGCCTTAAGGGGTGGTTTCCGGGATTGCCGGCATCGAGTTTTTCTTTCAGTGCTTTTGGCTTGCGCCCTGCACCCGGTCTTGCACCTCCGCGATTGGTTCCGTCTTTTGCCACTGATTCAGCACCTCTTTCCAGAAAGAATTAGAAAAATCAAACGATGTTTGAAAAATAATCAAACCCCGATTGAAAAAATTGCAGCAAAAAAGCCCGATTGCGGTCGGGCTGATGTGTTTGAATTCTGTTTGATTATTAGGTTGTTATGGGGCTTTTCAAATTAAAATGCCATTGAGAAAAAATTTTAAAGAGTTCCGGGGCATATACCGTCTTTGAATTTGCGATTTTTAAGTACGAGAGGGGCGCCCGTTCCTGTGTAATTCACTTTTTAGAGATAATCACCGCCCCTGGGGGGTGGAAAAATCCCTAAAAATAGCCATTTTTAACCCTGTTGTGGGTGATTCGCCCAAATTGACATATCAGAGTGTAAGTCTGCTATCTGTCGCCACGTCTCCTGTGTATCTGCTCATGATGGTGGAAACAAACGCTCATAAGATTTGACTCGTCATTCGTTCCGCCCTCTGCTAAAGGTTTGATGTGGTGTATGATGTCAGCGTGACCAATGTACCCTTCCTTTAAACAAAGCTCACAGAACGGGTGCAGCTTTACATAACGAGCACGAACCTTCTGCCATGTATAACCGTAGCGTTCACTCCGTTTATATCTCCTGCCGTATCGCTCGTATTGCTGGTTAACTATTTTCTTATGCTCCTCGCAGTACATACCGTCCGTCAGCTTCGGACAATTCGGATAAGCACACGGTCTTTTAGGTTTTCTTGGCATGGGTTCACTTCCTTTTTGGGTATAGAAAAAGCCCTCGCAGGATTTATCCCACGAAGGCTCGGTTTTATTCATTACAGCTTTACAGCATCAACCGTCAAATAACCGTTTTGTGTTTTTTCTTATTATCTTCCGGCATTACCTTTTCAATTTCCTTTACTGCAAGGATATGATAGTAATGAATTTTATCGGCATCCAACTTTAGCTCCACTGCAATTTCTTTCCAAGAGCAGAAGTAAAGATAACGCAGAGAAAGCAGCTGCTGATAAAAAGAGTTATCAATTCTGTCGATAACATCCATAACAGCGTGTCTTGCTTTTTCAATCTTACCGAATTCGGAAACTATCTCTTTCTCAATTTTTATGCTGATGTCCATACACCTTGCAACAGGATTTTCTACATCATAATCAAGATCTTCTGTTATGTCATTTTTTCTCAGGCTGTTTTCGAGTTCAGTCCAATAGGTTAGTTCTCTTAATCCGAGCTTGATCTTAGCGTCAATATTTTTTGCCTGTTCCAGATATTCTATAGCGGTCATAATAAACCCTCCTGTTTAATATTTTCTTGACATTTATTAGGCATAGAAAAAGCCCTCGCAGGATTAACTCCCACGAAGGCTGTATTTATTCTGTTTTCCTGATTATAATTATATCAGATTGATTTTTGATAGTCAATGGGACAATGTTGGACATTAGCGGACATCAGTGGACATTTGCGGCTTTTTTTATGCTGCCGTATAATCTTTAGGTATAACAACTTTGCTTAAGGCATTGTCATGCCAGCGGCGGATTGTCTTTTCACTTACATTAAGCTTTGCTCCTATCTGCTTCCATGTCATGTTATGAATGTAACGATAACGAAGCACCATCTGTTCGTCATGGTTTTCAATCATGTTTATTGCGGAACGAATACGGTCTTTGATTCTGACCAAACCATCAGTTTCTGTTTTGATTCGTCTCTCCAAGATATCAATACTTTCGATACCCTTAACAAAAGGGGCTTCAGTAGAGTGATTAGGATTATAGCTTTGCTCCAGACTTGGAGAGGAAACCGAATAAATCATTTTTCTCAAATCTGCAAGTTCCTGTAAATTGCTACGAATCCTGATATCTAAATAATTCACCTGCTCCAAAAATTCTTTAGCAGTCATAGTTCGTACCTCCGAAATAGTAAGATTCCACTCGGATTGACTATGATTGACTATTATTGACTGTAATTTTACTCTGATTTTCATATTTTTACTCTGTTGCCGAATATTATTATACCATATTGGTCAACAATTGTCATCTGCGAAATTACTTATTTTGAAGAAAAATTATATCACTGCAAAACAGAATTTCATATATTCGCTTTGACCGCATCAATAAGTGCGGACTGTGTATGCTCTTTTTTCTCCAGAGCCGCCATGATGTTTTCATCAATGGTGTTTCTTGCAATGATATGCTGAATGATGACCGTATTTTTCTGACCCTGCCGCCATAGTCTTGCAACTGTCTGCTGATACAGTTCCAGACTCCATGTAATGCCGAACCAGACAAGGGTTGAACCTCCGCTTTGAAGATTAAGCCCGTGTCCTGCTGATGCAGGATGGATTAGTGCCACAGGTATTTCTCCTCTGTTCCACTTCTCGATACTTTCGTCAGTATCGAGTTTTGCGAATGGCACTTTTATTTCTGACAGCCTTTTTTCGATGCGATCATAATCGTGCTTGAACCAGTATGCCACTAACAGTGGCTTGCCGTTCATACTTTCAATAATGTCCTCCAAAGCATCTATCTTCCGGTCGTGTATCTGAATGGCTTTTTTGTCATCATCATAAATCGCACCGTTAGCCAGCTGACACAGCTTGCCGGACAGAGCTGCTGCATTTGCCGCTGTGATCTCTTCATCATCAACAGGCAGAACGAGGTCTTTTTTCAGCTGCTCATATTTCTGTCTTTCCGTTGGTGACAGCTCCACTTCGTACCTGCTGCTGATAAGCTCCGGCATCTGCAGATGGTCTGTTGCTTTCATGGATATGGTGATGTCAGAGATCTTCTCGTATATTCTTTCCTCTGCTCCCGGCAGCGGCTTGTAGGAATACACAATCATGCCGTTCATCTTATCGGGCTGAAAGTAGGTACTGCGGTATTGTCCAATAAAGCGACCGAGCCGCTGTCCTTTGTCAAGCAGTTTGAATTCTGCGAATAAGTCCATCAGACCGTTGCTGCTTGGTGTACCTGTCAGACCTACAATGCGTTTAACCATAGGTCTGACTTTCATTAAGGCTTTGAACCTTTTAGCCTGATGATTTTTGAAAGATGATAATTCATCGACTACCACCATGTCATAGTCAAATTTGCTGTTCTCTATCAGCCACGGCAGATTTTCACGATTGATGATGTAAATATCAGTTTTCTGCTGTAATGCAGCTCTGCGTTCTTTTTCCGTGCCAATAGCAACACTCAATTTCAGGGATTTGAGATGCTCCCATTTATCCACTTCATTTTTCCATACCTGACCTACTCTCAGCGGACATACTACAAGCACCTTATGTATTTCAAACCTATCGTACATCAGATCGTTAATGGCAGTCAAAGTAATAATTGTCTTGCCGCAGCCGCAATCCAACAGCAGAGCCGATGCTGGATGATTGATTATGAAGTCCACACTGTATTTCTGATAGTTATGCAGGTCAGCCCTTGATAACATCATTGATTATCCCTCCAATCTGGTCTTTGTTATCCAGCACATACACTTTGAAGCCTAATTGGCGAAGCTGTTTGTGCCTGACTGTCTGTATTGCTCTCGGTCTTTTTCCTGGGGCTTTCACCTCAACAAAGCCCAGCCTGCCGCCCGGAAGTAAAACCAGACGGTCAGGCATACCGACAAATCCCGGTGATACGAGCTTCACGGCAATTCCGTCGTAGGACTTGACAGCTTTGTTGAGGGACTGTTCAATTGTTGTTTCTCTAAAAGAGTTCATCAGCCATTGTCCTCGCCATTTCAATTACTGTTCTGTCTACATCATTTCTTGGTGTTTCGTTAATGCTGCCGAAAAATACATCAGTATATGTCCCGTCAAGGTTCGGATAGTTGTGGAACATATTATCTTCGGCTTTCGTGCAAACCTCTCCAATCATTCTCAAGGCTTTCAGGAACTTGTCTGTATCTGCGGCAGACAGAACATAGCTCACATCAACTGCCACCCTGCCGCCAATAGTCTTAAGCAAACGCATCTCAGCACCTGCTTTCATATAACTCTCTAATGTTCTTTCTTTTTTGTTCAACATAAAAAATTCCTCCTTGTATTATTTTTGTCAGGCTGTCACGCATTTCTTTAGTAAACTCTATAAATAAATATTATTATTATTGTAAATACATATACATTACTCTGCCTACATCTCGGTGACAGCATGACAAAAAATGCTTTTTTTATTCAAAAATTTTTGGATTGACCGAATAAACGGCATTTTTTGGTCTGCCGCAGCGCAATTTGTCTGATGCATCAACAGAAATCATTTTGACGTAACCATAATCCTCAAGGTTGTTTAGGATGTTTTGTGCCTCATCAGCAGATCCTATCCAGCTGCAAAAACGCATAAGTTCTCTGCGTGTGATGTTTTCAGCTTTTTTCTCCTTCAGCTTTCCAACGACCATAAGGAGTGATTTGAAATCAGATCTTATTCCCATGTTGGCATAGGCGTTCACAGCATGGATGAGAAAGTATCTGCCTATTTTTATGGCGTTGCTCATTATGACATCATCTATCAGTACGGCATTGTCGCACTCGAAAATCGCATCCCCCACATCTTTTTTAAGAATACTGCATCTTGCAAGCACTCCTGCTATGCGTAATGTGTTTCCTACAAGTTTGCCGAGCCAGTCGCTGTACATAGAGAATTCACCAACAAGCCTTTTTTCCACCCAATCATAGTACTCGTTCAGAAGATACTTTGCTCTGCCTGTGAGATGTATTATTTCAGGTGTCGGACTGGAATTTTCCTGCAGGATGTTATAAATAAGTGATTTATACCTTGATGCTGTCGCAGCTGACACAGGTTCACAGTTAAGAGAACGGGAACCCACCAAGGATACCGGAGTTGTATAAAGAAACCTTGCTGTAAGCCCTCTATGCCTGAACTTTTTATTACTCATAAGGTCAGATATCACTATAGGCTGTGCGGAAAGCAAGATCGTAAGGCAGGCATTTTCTACTGATATAGATTGACGCATTATTCTGTCAACAGAAATGTTCTCACCTGAGTAGGCTTTAAGGAACACATCTATGTTAACCTTGTTTGAATATGTACCGGATAGAACATCAAAGATACCGCCCTCGGAAGAAATAATAGAAATTGCACTGTCGTTTTCAGCAAGAGCTTCTGTCAGTTTTTCGGGTGTTACATCGTCAACATATATTCTGATGGGCTTAATATCCTTGAAATTCACGATCTGATCCACCAAGCTTCTCAGTTCATCATCAAAATCTTCTGACGATTTATCCTCACCCTTGTTTTTTCTCTGGGAAATAAGAGCATTCTTTTTGTTTTCAAGCCGCTGTTTTTGTACCCTTGACATTTCTATTTCTACGCTGTGTGCCTTGTTATACTCTTTTACAAAATCATCAATGGGCTTTGTTACAAACCTTATGACCGATGATTTTCTTTCAGAAGGTTCTGCTATAATTACACTGTAAAGATTGGTGGGTTCGTGCCAGTCCGGCTTGCCTTCGACCTTATAATGATTTCTCATGCAAGCAGATGCCGCAGTGAGACAGGCTACAGCGGCCATATCCACAGGTGTCTGAGTTGATTTGCTTATTTCCATAGAGTAATCTCTGATAGTTGGCGGCAGAGCATCTGTCGGGAATGAGGGCATTTCTGCGTTTTCAAACGGCAGTGGATCATCCCAGGATGACGATATTACCTTGAAGTCATCTGACGCTTGCTGTAATCTTTCTTTTTCCAACACTTCCTTGACAAGCTCGTCATTTTCAGCAAGCTCACACATTTTCAGAAAAGATGTTTTATCATCCTAATTTCCGAAACGGTGGAGCCTTACAAGGTCAAAGGCATTGAGCAGCTTTCCGCCTGCGGGGTCTGTGGCATGGTGGCTGTATGCAAACTTATCATCGTATACAACAACACCTGCTGTACCTTCTCCTGGGATATAATCATAACGACCTTCCATAGCAGACGGTGCATATACATCTGACAGGAATTTGCTTATGGTATCCTGAATGGTATAGGTTCTGCAGAACACGCCCACAATTCCGTCCTTGGTGAGAGGGTCTTCCTGCTTTTTGCCGTCATGTGTTTTTATTTCTTTTTCCTTGCTTGATATAGGGAGCTTGGAGCAATCTCTCCAGTCCGGATAAGCGTCAAGAAACTTCATAGCATTGAGAAAAGGACCATTTACAACCTTGCAGATATACTCACCATCGGATGGTGTTGTAGGCCAGTACATCAGCTGATTTATGCGGTAGGAGCATTCGTCAAACTGGTCAATACCCCACATAGCCGTAAAGTATCTTGCGACAGCAGCATAGCAGTCCGGGGTTATATCCTCCTCAAACGGAAGTATTATTCTGACTCTTGGTGCATCGGGAGTATGTCCGTGAGTAGTATATATGACAGCGGCATAATCACACTCACGCACAAAGCGGTCAATAAACCCCGGCTGTGCCTTATCCGCATCAAGTGTGAGGAACGATCTGTATTCCACATTCTGCACAAGCCTTCTGCCGTCCTTAAGATAACCCCCGACAAAGCCGCCCTTGTCCTTAACAGCCGCTTTTTCTGTCTTGGTCATAGCTTTGTATTCTGCTGCTGTTTCTCTTGTACGGACAGTCGTTTTCAGCTTCGCACAAAGATCATCCCATGTGGTTACACTGTTTTTCCATGACTTCGCATTACTGCTTCTGCCGTAGGCTATTGATAATTCTCTCATAAACATTCCCCCTTGAATTTTCCTGTTCCTGATACAGACACCATATAATCCGCTAAAGTGTTTAAGTGCATATAATCAGTTTCTGTAAGATATTTGAATCCCGGAAGCGGTCTGATGCCTGCCGCTGCATCCAAGCCACAGTAATATAAAATAACTTCTCTCATGGATGGTCCGAAGCTGGTGCCTTCATCTTCACGCAATTTTTTAAGCGTACCTGTTGAAATTCCCAACACCTCAGCAACAGCTTTCCACTTTTCAAATATTAAGTATTCCGTTGTTACGATATCGTGAAGTTCCGCTTGTATTTGATTTCTTACATAATGCTCTATTTGTTGAAGGCAAATGAGCGTCACTCGGTTGGTTATTGTTTCGAGCAACATATCTGTTCTGTCCTCCACGCAATTTCTTGAATACCGTTTACGGCATAGTGCATTAACAGCTTTTTTAAGTACGCTCCAATATTTCTTTCCTTCCTCATCATCGGGCTGTCTTAAACTCATAAGAGCATCGAAACTTTTACCTCTGGACTTTTTGAGCCAATCAAAAACTATCGGTGCCAAAGCGACAGCATCTGTACGCATAGCTGCCATAAAATTATTACCCTCATCTTTAACTTCATCCATAGCCCAAGGGATGATACTCGGATCATAAATTTCTTCAGCTTTATCGTGGCAATCTCTGCAAAGGCTGACAAGATCAGACATATCTTCATGGGCGAAACGGTCATAGGTCAAATGATGTACATCACTTGCCTCTTTACCACAAACCTGACAGATATGACCGTCTATTTCAAGGCGGCATTCTGCTTTATTACGCCAAGCTGGGCTGTGGATGTACCTTTCGTATTCGGCATTCCCTTTTTTATATCTCCATCCTTTTAACATATAGTTATACCTCCAATTATTTATACTCTTTGTATAGATCAGTAAAGCGGCGAATTTTTATACATTTTTTATTCGCCTTGTTTATTTCCGCCTGCATCCCCGCCGTTATGGTATCGCCAAACACCCACAGCTGCTCACAGCGACCTATCAGCACCATATCCATAAACATTGCAAGATCACGCTCTTTTTCCTCATCCATAAACTGCGGAAACAGAAGATGTGGTGCAATGGGTATTGCATTGTTATCTACTGCAAAACGACAGTGTTTGATAGCTTTTTCTGTATTCCCGGCAATATCACCGGAGTAGGGGCTGCATATATAGACAAGCGGTCTGTATCTTGCAGCCTTTTCTTCCTTCTGTATTTTTGTTAAAGCATGATATGCTGTCGGGTCGGGGTACATTTCATTGTTATAGATATTCATTTGTTTCTCCTTTCGCTGAGCCTATAAAAGGCTAAATATCTTTATTTGCGGATAGAGTAACGAATCGTTACGGTATCTGCTTTTTGGAATACCGTCATAATTTGCGACGGTATTATTTCCGACAAGGGGTGAACGATTTGTTACTCCCTTTTAAGTAAAGCTGCAAATCATTGATTCAGTCTTTCTTGTAAAATTCACATTCGTAGCCATCAGCACGGAGCAAAAGTCCCGGAATCCATGGCGGCGTTCTGCTCATCTGCTTACATACTTCTTCTACTGACATACGCTTGTCGCACTCGATGATTATTTCATCGTGAACTGTTGCTACAATAAAACAGTGGGAAAGGGTCTTCATAGCATAACAGAGAATGTCACGAGCGATGGCTTGTATACAATTTTCCACAATTTTTGCTCCAAAAGTTTCTATGCGTTCCCACTTTTTGGCTGTGCCTGTTCCTTCATAAGTGACAGATTCACTGCCAAAACGGTTAATGCCCATTTTAGGTTTCACATAAGCAAGCCTTCTGCCGCTTGGCAGAGTAATAAACAGCATACCGCTCTGATATGTAAAGCGAAGTCCGTGAGTTTCTGTCGGAGTACGCTTTGTAATGGTTTCTCTGACACAGCGGTCAACATCATACCAAAGCTGAACGATATGAGGGTTTGCAGCTCTCCACGAATCAACAAGGGGCTTTAATTCTTCTTCCTTCATTCCGGCTTCGATTGCTCCCATAGCTTTCAAAGCTCCGACAGATCCGCCATACGAACATGACAAAGTTGCCTGTTTGCCTTTGACTCGCAGTTCACTGTTAATACCATGTTTTTCTACCGGAACACCAAACATACGGCTTGCCGTTTCGCAGTAAATATCGCCGTTATCAGCAAAAACATCTGACACCCATTTTTCTCCTGCAATATGAGCAACCACTCTCGCTTCAATAGCAGAAAAGTCGGCTACGATAAACTTATAGCCATCTCTTGGAACAAAAGCAGTGCGGATAAGCTGTGATAAAACATCAGGAATATTATCGTATTTCATGGCAAGAGCATTATAGTTGCCGCTGCGGACTAGCTTCCTTGTTCCTTCTAAATCATCAAGATGGTTTTGTGGGAGGTTTTGCAGCTGAATTAAGCGTCCAGAAAATCGCCCTGAACGATTAGCACCGTAAAACTGAAACATACCTCTTGCACGGCTGTCGCTACATACAGCATTCTGCATTGCCTGATATTTTTTTACCGATGATTTGGCAAGCTGCTGACGGAGCATAAGCACCTTTGCAAGACCCGACGGAGCAGTTTTGAGCAGTACCTGTACTTCTTTTTTGCCGAGAGAATCAACCTCCAGACCATGCTGAGCAAGCCATTCCTTCATCTGCTGTACGCTGTTCGGATTATCAAGAGCTGTTATGTCCTGCATCTCATCCATAAGGTTATTTCTCGTTATTTCATCAATGCGTATTGCATTTCGTACAACATCCATATCAATTCTGATGCCACGATCATTTATTTCCTGATCAAGGAAAAACTCATCCCAGATATAGTCGGGAACAGGAAAGTTCTTTATTCTTTCTTCAATTGCTATTTCAGTTTCAACATCACGGATGTTATATGCTTTGAAAATCTCCCACTTTTCGGGAGCATCTTTACGGCTGTGAAACAGCGGAATGCCGTTTACTACATCGTAAGGAATGCAGAAATATTTTATAAGACCTTTACCTTCGGACATTTTCTGTTCTTCAAGTTTCAATACCTTTCCGACATCTGCGAGAGATGAAGGCAAGCCTAGATAACGGCAATGCACCATTGTGCAGTACCAACCGTGCGGGTCAAGGTAATCACCGACTGTATCTTTATTGATGCTGTATGATCTGAAATACTGCGGGTAGTTTGTACGCAAATATTTTGACAAACAAACTCGTTCAAAATTTACATTATGACTTCTCTTGATGACAGTTTCATCCGTCAGGGCTTTGAGTATCTCTACGGGAAGTTTATCCCCATTTGCTAAATCAAAAAGCTGTACTTTGCCGCCGTCGATAGATACGCTGAATAGAAGTATCTTGAAAAACGGTGAGTCGGTATAGGCATAAACACCGCACTTAGTAATGTCTCTGTCACTTCTTGTTTCCAGATCGATAACCATTTCTTTCATTAAAAAACACCTGCCTTTCCGCAATTTCCGGACGGTGGGAAAGCCCACCGCCGTACTCTTGCTTTTACATTAGTTCAGAAAATCGTCGCCATCATCTTCATCGTCAAGATCTGCGAAATCATCCTCTGCTCTTGCCTTGCCGCCGAGAGGTTCACCGTCAGCAATTTTCTGAAGATTGTTCAGACCGCAGGCGATACCCTTGTTGCCGTTGCTGTTGAAGGCATAGAAGGTGATTGATGCTCTGCCGTATACACCGCTGTAAACTTCTGATGTATCGATAATCGGCTGTCTGTCTGCGTCCACAATTCCGGGGGCATTCGGAGAGTTTGCATTGACGAAATAAGCGTTCTGATAGGCTTCATCGTCAGGGCGTTCAACATCTCCGTCACGCAATGGTGTTTTGATAGCTGCAAGCGGCGTCACTGACTTGCCATTGCCCTTGAGCTTTGACTGTCCTTCCTCATATGCTGCCTTTATCGCAGCCTTGATCTTTTGAATTGTCACTGTATCCGATTTCGGAATGATTAGGCTGACACTGTACTTAGGCTTTGCACCTTCAGCCATAGCCTTTGGTGTCCATACATTTGCATAGCTCCAGCGTGTTGTTGTTCCTGTGATCACTTTTGTCGGGTTTTCAAATTTCTTTTTCATATTAGTTGTCCTCCTCAAAATCCTGTGCAGCATTGGCTGCAATATTCATTTCCGGTCTGTCATCAGATTCCGATACTAGCGTAGGCTTGCCCTGCGGTTTTTCAACAAGACCGCTGAGAAGCTCTTCAAACTTTTTCTTGCCGAGCAGCTTTGACATTGCCGTGATACCGAGCACCTTCTTTTCGTATGGGTCATATCCGGCTTTTGTTACCTTGTCTGCTACTGCTTTTTCATCTGTGTATTTACGATTGGAGCGACCTTCGACAATCTTGTAGCCTCTCCACTTTTTGCCCTGTACTGCCTGATCCAGAGCGTAGGTTTTTATATCCTCCGCCCAGTCGATAAGCATATCCAGTTTTCCGAGAAGGCTTTCAATCTCGATATCCTCAAGAGTAGCCGGCATTTTGAAATCATACTGTGCGAGCTTAAGATTGTATTCAGCCCTTGCACGGCAGATTGTTTTTGCCTTGCAGAAGCGGCAGTGATTGCCGCATTTAAAAGTTCCCGTGCCCTGATATGCCATATCAGCCGCTGGCTTAAGAACGTTGAAAGCCCAATGATAAAGCTCGTCCTTTGTCATTTCAAATGTACTGATATTGCTAAGACGGGGTTGGAAGATCGTCATGATGACATGATTGATATCGAAGATGCCGTCAAACATCTCAAGAGCACCAATCGCATAAATCATCACTTGAGTGTTATTGACTGCGTTGACCTCTACACCTTTGCCGTATTTGAAATCAATGACATAGATGGTGTCGTTGTCGATAATGATGCAGTCAGAAGTGCCGAAACCCTCTTTGACGAATCTGGAAAAGTCAACTCTTTGTTCTACGAACATAAGTGGCTTTCTGCCGTTGTTTTCAGCAAGCAGCTCGTTTATGTAGTTGCGGTATTCTTCGGTGCAGTCTTCCATCTCCTCGTTATAGTAATCGAGATTTTCTCTGATATCCGACTGCTTATAACCGAGAAGCTCACGGAGCTTGTATTCGCACAGGCTGTGTGCAGCCGTACCCTCAGCAGCATATTCGCTGGGCTTTTCTTCAATGCCCTCCGACATTCTGACAGACGGCGGACAGGATATCCATCTTTCGCTTGATGATGGTGAAAGCAAAGCGTGTGTATCAGGCATTGCCGATCACCTCCAGCTCCTTCATCAGTGCAGGATAGTCAGCAGGATCTATCTCTGACAGCTTTTTTGCACCAAACTTTGTAATCAGTGCTTTGACCTCTGCCGTGTAGCCGTCCCTTGATTTCATACCAAAGGCTGTCTGTATTTCCTCAAAGGTCAGCGGCTTTGGTGTCTCTTCCGAGGGCTGTTCCTCCGGAATAATCTCTGGTGCTTCTTCTGGTTTTGACTTCTTCTTGCGTGTTTTTGTCTTGGGCTTTTCCTCGTCCGGCTCTTTGCTGTCGATCAGGTTATGCAGATCATTGTAAATACTGATAAGTGTATTGCCGCAGCTTTTGATCTCATCAAGCAGTGCCGATATCTCGCTCATTGTGCTCATCGCTTTTTCCTCCTTGCTGTGTTTTTTACTGTGGGTGATTTTTGAGTTGGTTCTTTTGATTTCATAAAAAGAGCCCTCCGTTCTTTATTGAATAGAGGGCTTGTAAACTGCGAATGGGCATAACAATATAACCGCACCCAAAAACAGAGCATCCCTCTATTCGGTATGCGGCTACCAGCTCAATTGGCAGCCTTTATATTCAATTTTTCTGTACTGATAGTTGAGCAGCCGGCGTCTATCGGCACAGAGGATAGTTTTGCGTCTTGTCCGGGACGTGAACGAAACTAACAGTTGACCACTTGATTTATTTAAAGAAATGTGCTAAAATCATAAGATTAAAGAACACTTTGTCAAAAAGTGATTCCTGTTTCGTTTCATGCACATAGTATAGCATTGTGTGCTATAAGGTGTCACGGGAAGCAAGGAAGCAAGCGGAAATAAACGGAAGTAGGTGATTACGGTGACTTTTTCAGAGTATTTCAATGGGGTATACTATCCTCTGAAAAACGAAGAGAAAAAAGCTGAATTTTTCGACAAAATGATTTCACACTTTATAGATGAAGATGCTTGTAAAGACTGTACTCTTTTGCATGTTGATCCTGAAACAAAGCCTCGCTATGTAAAAGAGAATAAACCAAATCCTGTCAAAGCTGATAATGCTAAATATTTGTATGCTCACCGTAATTTCAAAAGATATACAGATTGGATATATAAACGCATATCAGATATGGAAGCCTATGATGTTATTGAGGACTGGTTAAGTAAAAATGGTATTGAATTTGAGGATATAAGTGATACTTGTTATAAGCTGTTAGAGGATATTTTCTTTAATATAGGATTTCCCGATAACAATGAAAAAGCTATCGATCTTCCTGCCGCAGAAAATGATCCCCTGGAAAGTAATTCCGGATGGACTGAGCGTGACAATGCATTGGTATTAGATTTTAATTCCGACTATGATGAAGTGATACAGATGTGTATAGGCGACAGATATGCACAGGAGTATCTTATAGGAAGGCTGTCCAAAAAAATCAACACTCTATACAACTCAAAATGGAAAGACAAATCCGCCGAAATTGAAGATATATTACTAAGATCTGATGTTCTTGCCATACTTGGCTCATTGCAGGAACTTTGCGATGCACTGAACCCGAACAAGGATACAAAACCCGGACTATCTGTTCGCATGATAAGAATGAAGCTCCGCAATCTTTATGTTAAACTTCATCCGACCGGATATATTGGTATTTACCCCTATGAAGCATTTATTGATGACTGGAACGAAGGGGAATACTTTTGACGTGTGATAGTACAAGACAAATTAGTGTTTACGAGAAATGAAAGGAGATCTGGCTTTTGCCCACACTTGATGAAAGAATCAGAACCATAGATAATGCAATATGCCGCTACTTGGACAGCCTCGATAATAATGATTCCACCCGTGCGGTCATCTCTCAGGATATTCTGACACAACTTAGAAAACTTACAGAGCACCTTATGCTGAAATTCTATGCAAACGGCAATGATATCGGCATTACTGCTGACAATATAGAAAAGGCTGCGGAGTATTCGCAGTCTGACGGTGTATTAAAAGTGCTGTACCGATTCAGGAATTATCTTGAAATTGTCACAGCATATCTTACACTCGATGAAGAAAACTGTGAGCGTCTGATGTTAAAATACTATGATTATCTCCTTGAGATAAAGAATATTGTTTACTATAACTTCAATACTGTTATTCTTCATAATCTTGACAAATTTCCTTTAAATCAGGATACTGCACTTCTGGAATACTATTCCAAGATAGCAGAAAAAATAATGCTGTACCCGACCTTTACACCCACAGCCAGCGATAAGTACTATATTCAGAAACTAAAGCCTTTCTTTATCAATGGCCGCAAATACTATGAGGTAACGTTTACCCCCGCCACTGACAAAGTCAGCAAATCAAGGCGAGTCATAGCTTTTACAAGTCTGCCTGTTACCAGCAACTATGCATCAAAGTTTGCTCTTGTTGAAGAGCATATTGAAATACTCGGAAAGACTATGCCGATTCTGATTATCACAGGCTGGGAGGTATCGATCAGAGACTGTGAATTTAAGAACTTCAGTTCACTAATTACTGGCGACACTCGGAAAATATCATATCCTGAGCAAAAGGAAGTATGCAGCTATTTAACACGTAATGGTTACTCCTTAACAGAGATAATGGATTTTTCTGATGCCGCATATCAAAAGCTAACAAACTTATGGCGTGCGAATCTAAGGAGCGACAGATTTATTCAAATCCTGACCAGATGCAGAGAAATAATACGCTCTGAAAGACCGGGACAGAATATACTCCGATACTTGCTCTATTGTATGAACAACACAATAATCAAAGATCAACGGAATGATATTCCTAACAATGCCTTATCAAATCTATATCTTCTAAACGGCTGCAGACCCTTTGACAGAATGCCGTTTGTACAGTCTCCGCTAAAACACAATCCCAGGCTCGGAGCATTGTTTGAGGCAATAAAGAAAAAAGGGCGGGAACATGAGCTTCTTGCAAGACAAATCAAGAATAATACCGAGATCTCAGGAAGAATCTTCACTCCAGTTTCTGAACTGGCACATTATGGTGATGTTGCTGTACTTGCAAAAACATACTATTACAGACTTTGGGAAAGACATCGTGAAAGAAGCCAGATTATTGTCAATAACGGCTTTGCTTACATTAACGAGTATAAACTGGATACTTGCGATATAATCGACAAGCTGCTGACACTAAGTAACATCTATGATCCTGACTACAGAGAAATCATCTCATTCTGGCTTGAAGTTCTTTATGATAATGTTGACAGCGAGGAGAAACGTCAGATATTGATGTCGATGTTTGAGCAGTCAAAGGTGGCTATCATATACGGCTCCGCAGGTGTCGGAAAATCAACCATAATAAACTATATTTCTCACTTTTATGCAGATAAACCCAAGCTATATCTTACACAGACCAATTCGGCAAAAGATAATCTTATGAGAAGAGTCGATGCTAACCATGATAACTGTGATTTCAATACAGTGGCATCATTCATTAAATACGGATCACCTACTGAATATGAGCTTCTTGTCCTTGATGAATGCAGTACTATCAGTAACACTGACATGGTCAAAGTTCTGAATGCGGCGAAGTTCGAACGCATACTGCTTGTCGGAGATACATATCAGATAAATTCTATTCGCTTTGGCAACTGGTTTACTGCAATAAAGGCATTTCTGCCGCCAAGCTCCGTATTTGAACTGACAAGACCGTACAGAACCACTAATCTGCATCTTCTTGATATATGGGCAAAGGTTCGGAGAATGGACGCAGATGTGCAGGAATTTATAGAAATGGAAAGCTGCTCATTAAATGTAGATGATTCACTTCTTTCTACTTCAAAAAACGAAGAAGAAGTTATACTTTGCCTGAATTATGATGGTCTTTATGGTATTAACAATATCAACCGTTTTTTACAGGAAAGCAATCCGAATCCGGCATTCCAATGGGATATACAGTGCTACAAGGTTGGTGATCCGGTACTTTTTCTTGAAAACAACCGTTTCTACTCAATCATCTACAATAATATGAGAGGTACAATCGCAGGGATAGAAATTCTTGACAAAGATACTGTTAACGAACGAATCCAATTTGACATTGAATTAAATACAGCAATTGCTTCAGAAGACACCGATTATTTCGATATTGTATACTTAGGCGAATCTGAAGGAGGGAAATCTATCGTAAGGTTCGATGTGTATAAAAACAAAAATGTAGATGAGGATGACGACCACAGCACATCAAAAACTATGGTGCCGTTTCAAATTGCCTATGCTGTATCTATCCACAAGGCGCAGGGACTTGAATACGACTCCGTAAAAATCGTCATCACAGACGAAGTCGATGAGCTTATTTCGCATAATATTTTTTATACAGCAATCACACGTGCGAAGAATGATCTTCGGATATACTGGACAGCAGAAGTGGAGAAAAAGGTACTGGGCAGGATCGCACCAAGGAATATCGATGACGATATCGAAATTCTTAAAAAGATAAAGCAGTGATCTGTCGGCAATGAAATGACCCGATGTACAATAAACCGTGCATCGGGCTTTTTTCTGGAATTTTGCGTATTGATATTCACTATGCTTATGGTTTATAATAGAATATATGTATCATAGTTAAACTATTCGTTAATTTTTTATAAAAGTCCTACAAAACGGAAAGGATAATAAATATGGATAATCAGATTCATAATGCAATAGTAAGTTTTATTTGGGGAATCGCAGATGACTGTCTGAGAGATGTATATGTACGAGGCAAGTATCGTGATGTTATTCTACCGATGACGGTTATTCGCCGCTTAGATGCACTTTTGGAGGATAGCAAAGAAGAAGTGCTTGCTATGAAAAAACGACTGGACGATGCCGGAATAGACAATCAGTGGGCAGCATTGAATATTGCTTCCGGACAAGCGTTTTGCAATATATCGCCGTATCGTCTGCGTGATCTTACCAGCCGAGCAAAAAAGCAAACTCTAAAGGCTGATTTTGAATCATATCTTGACGGCTTTTCTCCGAATGTTCAGGAGATCTTGGAGAAATTCAAGTTTCGCAATCAGATCGACACCATGATTGAAGCTGATATACTTGGAGCAGTTATAGAAAAATTCGTGTCATCTGATATTAACCTTTCACCGAATCCTGTGTATAAAGATAATGCCAAAACAATTATCAGACATCCCGGATTGGATAATCACGGTATGGGTACTATCTTTGAGGAACTTATACGCAGATTCAATGAAGATAATAACGAAGAAGCCGGAGAACACTGGACTCCACGTGATGTTGTAGAACTGATGGCTGATCTTATTTTTATTCCTGTTGCTGACCAGATAAAGGACGCTACCTATTCCTGCTATGACGGAGCCTGCGGAACCGGCGGTATGCTTACCGTGGCACAGGACAGACTTTTAACACTTGCCGAACAGCACGTTAAAAAAGTTTCTATTCATCTTTTCGGGCAGGAAGTAAACTCTGAGACCTATGCTATAGCTAAAGCAGATATGCTTTTGAAGGGTGACGGAGAACAGGCTCAACATATAAGTTTCGGTTCTACGCTTTCCATTGACGGAAATGCTACAAGGCAGTTTGATTTTATGCTCTCCAATCCACCCTACGGAAAGAGCTGGAAAACCGATGCTGAGAAAATGGGAGGAAAAAAGGGTATACTTGATACCCGTTTTAATGCTTATACCGATGATGGCGAACCCCTCGCTATGATTCCCAGAACAAGCGACGGGCAGCTTCTTTTTCTTCTCAATAACATATCAAAAATGAAAAAAGATACACCGCTTGGCAGCCGTATTGCCGAAGTACATAACGGTTCGTCAATATTTACAGGTGATGCCGGCAGCGGCGAAAGCAATGCCAGAAGGTATATTATTGAAAATGACCTTGTTGAGGCAATCATCGCTGTGCCTGAAAATATGTTTTACAATACGGGTATTGGAACATATATCTGGATTCTTTCCAACAAAAAAGAAGATCGACGCAAAGGTAAAATACAACTGATTGATGCCACAAAGATGAAATCTCCCCTCCGCAAGAATATGGGCAACAAGAACTGCGAATTTACACCTGAAATACGAAATGAAATCGTGCGAATTTTTATCGAGATGGAAGAAAGCAAAGTCAGCATGATTTTTAATAACGAGGAGTTCGGATATTGGAATATTACCGTTGACAGACCTATGCGTTATCGTGTGACAGTTAATCCCGATACTATAAAGGAAACCCTTGCTATGTTCAAAGGAGTATATAATGTTGATTTACAGTTTGAAGAAAAAGATATTCCCGAAGTATCAGCGTCAGATGTATTGTCTTTCACGCAGGCAAATCCAAATGTGCGTACAATCAAAGTTCCGAAAACGGTTGGACAACAGAATTTTGAAACGGTTTGTCATGCATATATGATGGCTATTATCAATCTTATTGCCATAGAGCCATATATGGACTACAATGAATTTCTGAAGAAATTTTATAGCCAGCCGTCCATTGCAAACTGTCCTTTCAAATTCAAGCAATGGGAAGAATTTATGTTCCCTCTTCTGACCAAAGACCCCGAAGCCGAAATTGTATATCAAAAAGGCAAGCCTGTTGTTGATACCGAACTGCGTGACACTGAAAATGTGCCTTTCACATACGAGGGCGGCATTGAAGGTTTCATGCAGAATGAGGTACTGACATACGCTCCTGATGCTTGGGTAGATAAAAAGAAAACACAGATTGGCTATGAGATCAGCTTTGCAAAGTATTTTTACAAACCAGTTGAACTGCGTGAAATGAGCGAAATACTTGCAAGCCTTACCGCTTTGGAAAGAGAAGCAGACGGTGTGTTGGCGAATATCATGGAGGGGATTGTATGATTTCTTATGAAAAATATAAAGCATCTTCATGTGATTGGATAGACTCCATTCCGTCACATTGGGACACACACCGAGTCAAGATGCTTTTTAGTCTGCGTGACGAACGCAATTATAAACCTTTAAACGAAGTAAATCTAATATCACTTTACACGAGTTTGGGAGTAAGACAGCACAAAGATATTGAACATACTACTGGAAATAAAGCCCGTAATGCAGATGGTTATAAAATAGTGCATCCTGATGATATGGTTGTAAATATTTTACTATGTTGGATGGGAGCAATCGGACGATCTGACTATTATGGTGTTACAAGTCCTGCTTACGATATTTATAAACCAAAAACCAAGTCGGTTAACACAAAGTATTACAACTATTTAATGCGCACACCTATGTTTGCACAACAATGCTATCGTGCTGGCAAGGGGATTATGGCTATGAGATGGAGAACATATTCTCCGCAGTTTTCTAATATTGTAGTTCCCGTTCCGTCTCGTGACGAACAAGACCAGATTGTACGGTTTTTGGACTGGAAGGTATCAGGGATAAATAAGCTGATTCAAGCGAAACAAAAACAGCTATCGTATGTACAACAAGTTGTAAACAAGCAGTTTGAGATAGTATCAAAGAAATCGTTACAAAAAGCAAAACTAAAATACCATGTATGCTTGCTTAATGACTTTATAGAGCTTGAAAATAACGAATATTATAAAAAAACAGGTATGTATAATAGAGGACGCGGAATTTTTCGTAGGAATGAAATACTTGGATCCGATATGGGCGATTCAAAATTCCAGCGTATACACGCAGGTTGTGTCATGATTAGTGGTCAGTTTGCTTGGGAAGCTGCAACTTATGTTACAACTAATGAGGACGAGCAAGGAGTAGCTTCACATCGATACTACTTATTGAAACCTAAAGACAATATTCCCCCAGAATATATTTGGTGTTTTTTAATGTCAGATTACGGTCAGATGTTAATGAAATTGTGTTCTCATGGTGCAGCCGGCAGAAATCGTCCCCTCAATATCAAAGAATTGCTCAATACATATTTTCCGATTCCACAAAACAGTGATGAACTTAATTTATTAGTGAAAAATGTGCAAGGATTAATGATGTTAAGAAAAAACATATTAGAACAAATAAATACACTAAAAGAATTAAGGAATCGTCTTATTTCCGATGTCGTTACTGGAAAAATCGATGTGCGTGGTGTTGAGATTCCTGAATATGAATATGTAAATGAAGATATGACAGATACTGACGAAGAAGCCGAAAACGAAGAACTCACGGAGGAACAGGAGGAATAATATGGCAAAAGAAAAGCAAAATGGAGATTTAATACCTTTTTTGAAACAGAAAGACTACATAATGGTCAATAATAATCTCGGCAGCGGCTCGTTTGGCAAAACTGTTTTACTGCAAGATCCTTTTATAGACGAGTTATTCGTTTGCAAAAAATATGAACCAGAGTCTGAAGATATAAAAGAATTATTTTACAAAAACTTTCTTGCTGAAATCAAGATGATGTATAAGCTCAATCATCCTAATATTGTAAGAATATATAATTATTATGCTTATAAAGATGCATGTACAGGTTATATTCTCATGGAATATATCGATGGTAAAAATATCGGTGATTTTTTCTCGGAATATTTTCCTCCGTTTGAAAGCATCTCTTTAGATAATGTTTTTATTCAGTTGATTGATGCCTTTTGCTATATAGAATCCTGTGGTATTATTCATCGTGATATCAGAGAAGGAAATATTCTGATTGACAATAACGGCACGGTTAAAGTAATTGATTTCGGTATAGGAAAGGTTTTCTCAAAACCCGAAGAGGCTACAGACAGTCTTGTCGATGATATATTTAGAGGTGCATCGGATACTCTTCCGCAGGAGTATTATGATGGTGTCTATACAAATCTTACAGATATGTTCTACTTAGCTGAATTGTTACATCGTTTGATAAACAACTCAGAAAACTGCAGTTGGGATATCTTCTCTTACCAAGATATTTTAGATAAGATGATGGAGAAACATCCCGAAAATCGTTTTGAATCTTTTTCTGCAGTAAAAGAAGCCATCGGAAAACATGATTTTATAAATATGGATATATCGGGCAAAGATAAAAAAATTTACCAGGCGTTTACAAATTCCATATATAAATCAATTGTTTCATATAATGCATCTCCGACTTTTGTTTCTGATCCCACTATTTTTATTTCAAAGTTAGAAAATGTCATAAAAGTAAACGCTTTCGAGGATACTATTCAAAATAATGAAGATGTAATCAGTTGCATAGTAACCGTTTGTTATACCTATACAAATGCTACATCAATACCGTGTAAATTGGTCAATGACTTTTTATGTTGGTTTAAATCCGCCACACAACAATCACAAATCTTGATATTGAACAATTTTATTTCTAAACTTTCAAGAATAAAGGTTGAAGAATCTGATGATGAATTACCATTTTAAGAAAGTATGAGGTGAAAACAATGTTTACTAATACTAAAGAAGATGGTTTTGAAACCCTGATTGTTAAATGGCTTGTTGAACATAATGGTTATGAAGAGGGCAGCAATGCCGACTATAATAAGGAATATGCTGTAGACGAAACACGGCTGTTCCGCTTTTTGCAGGATACTCAGCCGACTGAAATAGAAAAATTGGGTGTATTTCATTCAGAAGTAAAAAAGCGTCAGTTTCTCAACCGTTTGCAGGGGGAGCTTGCAAAGCGTGGTATTATAGATGTACTGCGTAATGGTATAAAGGTGTACCCGGCAAACCTTATTATGTTCTATATGACCCCGAGTGAAAATACGCCAAAGGCACAAGCTCTGTATCAAAAAAATATTTTCAGCATCACACGGCAGCTCCGTTATTCTATTGATGCCGGCAAACTTGCTCTTGATATGTGTATATTTATAAATGGTCTGCCTGTCATTACATTTGAACTGAAAAACCAGCTTACCAAACAGAATACAGATGATGCTGTTGAGCAATACAAGAAAGATCGCAGCCCAAAAGAATTATTGTTTTCTTTCAAACGCTGTATGGTGCATTTTGCCTTAGATGATGCCCGTATCAAGTTCTGCACGAAATTAGCCGGCAAGAATAGCTGGTTTCTGCCCTTTGACAAGGGATACAACGACGGTGCTGGTAATCCGCCCAATCCCGATGGAATAAAAACGGACTACCTTTGGAAAGACATATTGACAAAGGATAAACTGACACTCATTATCGAAAACTATGCTCAGGTAGTCGTTAATATTGATGAGGAAACAAAGAAGAAAACAGAAATACAGATATTCCCGCGTTATCATCAGCTGGATGTGGTCACCAGGCTTCTCGCAGATGTTCAGAAAAACGGTGTCGGTTTGAAATACCTCATTCAGCATAGTGCAGGCAGCGGGAAATCAAATTCTATTGCGTGGCTTGCACATCAGCTTATCGGACTTGAGTGGGACGGTCGCCCGATGTTTAATTCTATAATCGTTGTTACAGACCGCCGTATCCTTGACAAACAAATCAGAGACACAATAAAGCAGTTTATGCAGGTCAGCAGTACTGTCGCATGGGCAGAACATTCAGGTGATCTTACAAAAGCTATCACAGACGGCAAACGAATTATTGTTACCACTATTGAAAAGTTTCCTTATATTGTTCCGCAAATCGGAGCAGATCATGTAAATAATCATTTTGCTATAATCATTGATGAAGCGCACTCCGGTCAAAGCGGACGTAATTCGGCACAAATGAATCTTGCATTATCGGGTCTTGCATCCGATGATAAAATGGATAATGAGGATAAAATCATTGCATTGATGGAAGGTCGCAAGTTGTTGAAAAATGCTAGCTATTTTGCCTTTACTGCAACACCTAAGAATAAGACGATTGAAATTTTCGGAGAGCTTGTACTGGATCAATACGGCAATCCTGTACTTGATGAAGATGGCAAACCAAAACGACATCCCTTCCATGTATATACAATGAAACAAGCTATTCAGGAAGGATTTATTCTGGATGTGCTTCAAAATTACACCCCAATTGACAGTTTTTACAAGTTAATGAAAACTGTTGAAGACGATCCTATGTTTGATAAAAAGAGAGCACAAAAGAAACTCCGCAGCTTTGTGGAGGGAAACAGCTATACCATAGCTAAAAAAGCCGCTATGATGGTCGAACACTTCCACGAACAAGTTATTGCCAAAGGTAAAATAGGCGGACAGGCTCGTGCAATGGTTGTAACGACAAGTATTCCGCGCTGTATAGAATACTATTACGCTATCAACAAGTGCCTTTCTGAAAGACACAGCCCATATAAGACAATTATTGCTTTTTCCGGTGAATGCAAATACAATGGTCAGGAACCGCTGCTGACTTCTGCCGGCTTGAATGGTTTTCCCGATGCGAAAATACCAAGGGAGTTCAAGAAAGACCCATACCGTATTCTTATAGTAGCGGATATGTTTCAGACGGGCTTTGATGAGCCACTGCTTCATACAATGTATGTTGATAAAATGCTCACTGATATAAAAGCTGTACAAACATTATCAAGACTTAACCGCTGTCATCCGCAGAAATATGATACATTTGTACTTGACTTTGCCAACAAACCGGAATCTATAGAAAAATCATTTTCACGCTATTATCGAACCACTATTTTATCCGGCGAAACCGATCCTAACAAACTTTATGACCAAGTAGCAGACATGGAAGAATACCAGGTATACTCCGCAGAAGATGTTGAGCGTATAGTAAACCTTTATCTGAACGGTGAAAGCAGAGACAGACTCGATCCTACTCTTGATGCCTGTGCATCTGTATACAATCAGCTTGATACAAATGATCAGATAAAGTTTAAAAGTGCAGCAAAGTCATTCTGTCGTACATATAGTTTTCTTGGAGCAATTCTTCCATATGGAAATGCCGAGTGGGAAAGGCTTTCAATATTTCTGAATTTGCTGATACCCAAATTACCTTCTCCCCGCGAGGATGATCTGACACAGGGGATTCTTGAAGCAATCGACCTGGAAAGCTATCGAAACGAGGCCCGCGAGTCTATGTCAATGAAACTGGATGATTCTGATTCCGAGGTTACTCCTGTTCCCACAGGCAACGCAGGCCATATTGTTGAGCCGGAGATGGATCTGTTATCTGTTATTTTATCCGACTTCAATGATATGTTTGGCAGCATACACTGGAATGATTCAGATAATGTTCGCCGACAGATACTTGAAATACCTGCGATGGTATCAAAAGACGAAAAATACCAAAATGCCATGAAGAATTCAGATGAACAGAGTGCCAGACTTGAAAGTGAGAGAGCTTTGCAACAGGTTATTTTTTCTATAATGGCAGACAATATGGAACTATTCAAACAGTTTCAGGATAATCCTTCTTTCAAAAAGTGGCTTTCAGACCTTGTATTTAACATAACCTATAACAAGGAAGGTAAGCCGTATACTCCTCAAAACCCGTCAAGTCAATGAGAAATAAGTTCAACCATCACAGTGTCTCTATAATACCCGACATCTTTTCACAGAAACAAAAAAGTGCAGTATCTCGGAAGAAAATTCCCAGACACTGCACTTTTTGACTTTACGAGCAGCTGTTCCTTGATGCGGAGAAGTAACGAATCATCAAGAATACATTCACTAAACGACTCTATTGAGAACTCCATAGGGATACAAATAAAATACAGACAAGAAATCTCTCACATTCCAAACCTGTCCGCAATATAGCACTCATGGCTGCAGTATTTCCTGTGCTTGTTACCATACACCGTGATGATCTTCCCGCAGTGCCGGCAGGTGATTTCGTAGTAGGCTTTTCGGTTCACCTGGTCGGGATGCTCATTCCACCACTGATTCCGGCACTCACTGCAGCAGAACCTCTGCGGTTTCCGCCCTGCGTTTTGTTGGATAGCAACTCCACAGTTATCGCATTCTGTTATGCCGGTTGGTGTCTTTGATGTATGCTTATTTGTAGGCTTCTTCTTTTTCTTCTGAACTTTCTGCTTCTTTGCTTTGTACTTAGACGGATGGAAAGTTGGAAAAGTGTACGGAATAACACTCCCATCGATCAGATGCACCTGTGCTGTACCGTCTTCCATGACTACGATTTTGTTAATGATCAGTGAAATGTCATCTTCGTCTGACTGTAACCTCCAAATATCTCTCAAATGGAATTTTCGCATCCAGTCGAGTGCCTTTTTCTTTCTTTCATCCGTGAGGAGCGGCAGCACTGCCTCTGCCACAGTCTCTTTAATATTCCTATTGCAGATGATGTTCATCGCTATCTCATGTACCGTGAAATGAAGCAACTTGTCATATATGTTGAACGCAAGGCACTTGTTTTCTTTGATATGCCTGCGGCGGCATTGCCAGACAAGATTATTGTAGCTTGTGGAATGCCACGGTTTGGGTCCGTAGATTGAGCCGCATTTGCCGCAGATTAGTTTGCTGCTGAACAGTGCCGAACCGCTGTACCTCGTATTACCGATTTCAGACCGTGCGCCCAGCCGTTTCTGCACATAATCAAAAAGCCACGGGCTGATGATGGGCTCGTGGTCTTCTTCGACGTAATATTGAGGAAGCTCTCCTTCATTTTTCTTCATTTTCTTTCGGAGATAATCTACTGTGAATTCCTTTTGCAGAAGAGCGTACCCCTTGTACTTTTCGTTCGAGAGCATCCGCCGGACGGTCATGCCGCTCCATTTGTCACAGCCACACGGTGACGGCACTCTGTCCTCCGTTAGCAATGCCGCTATCGTATGCGGTGTATAGCCTTGCAGGAACATACGGAATATCCTACGGACGGTGAGAGCCTGCTCCTCATTGACGACCATCGTATACTTTTCTGAACCCTTGTCATATCCGAGAAACTGGGTGTAGGCTATACTGACCTTGCCGTCAGACATTCGTTTTCTCTGTCCCCAAGTCACATTCTCCGATATGGAACGGCTCTCCTCCTGAGCAAGCGAGGACATTAAGGTCAGCAAAAATTCTCCCTTGGAATCCGTAGTGAGGATATTCTCTTTCTCAAAATAGACACCCACGCCTTTTTCTTTCAGCTTCCGGATTGTAGTCACCGTATCCACTGTGTTCCTCGCAAATCTCGATATGGACTTCGTCAGCACCAGATCAATGCATCCGGCAAGACAGTCCTCAATCATATGATTGAAGCCATCTCTGCGGCTCGTACTCAAACCTGAGATTCCATTGTCCACATAGATTTGCACAAACTCCCATCCGGGATGCTCCATGATTTTCTTCTTGTAATAATCGGTCTGTGCAGCGAGACTCGTTTCCTGTTCTTCATGTTCTGTAGATACCCTCGCATATGCAGCCACTCTCCGAACTGCCTTTGCTGCCTCTTTGAATGTGACGGGTCTGGGCATAGATGCAAGCTTGGTTACGACTTTATCTGGCATCCACGATCACCCCATCTCCGATTGAACCGTCCAGATTCTCTATCTCAAGAAACGGCGGTTCATAGTGTTCTGCTATATTGATCCAGGCAAGACGCAGCTCATCGGATGTAATGATGCCGTCCTTCTCTATATTGAGGAGCAGCCATTTAGCAAGCCTGTAGTCAACTTCCTTTTCAAGCATTGAAATTCCTCCTTCAGATGTAGTATCTATACATCACTCAAAGCGACAGGAAAGTCAAGGGGATTAAGTGTTTTCCTATGTCAATTCAATGTTATCGACAATTTGCACACTTCGCATAAAGGTAGCTTTTGTGTATAGTTATGCAGTCCGACCAAATAAAAAAAATAAAAAACACAGTGCAGTACCTTAATCTATCCTCAAAAGGTACTGCACTGTTTTCTTGTCTTTCTCAAACAATTTATAAGCGAATAATTCTACAGTGGAATAAATGAAATATAGACCCTGCCCGTTGATATTTATTTTGTTCAGAGGGATATATAGTATACTGTAAGCGTTGCTGTTGCAAACTATATATATGTAAACTTCTGGAGGCGTGAAATCATTATGGACGAGCTTGTTATAACCAAAGAAAGAATAGATGAATTCAAAAAGCACTTGCACTTGGAAGAAAAAAGCGAAAACACCATCGAAAAGTATATGCGTGACATTAAGGCATTCTGGCAGTATGCTGGGACACAGGTGATTACAAAGGAACTTGCGATAGCGTATAAGGAAAACCTGCTGTCAAACGAGTACGCAGTTCGCAGTGTCAATTCTATGATTGCATCAATTAACAGCTTTTTCATCTTTGTCTGACTTCTCTTTGAAAAAGCCGTGTCTCCCGAACATCAAAACGGGAAACACGGCTGAATTATTATTCACTTTCGTCAAAGATAGCTATTTTATGTTTTTACTGATTTGAATATGTTTTGCCATCATTTACAATTGAAAGCATAATATCAGTGAAAACCGGATCAAACTGACTTTCTTTTCCTGCTGCTAATTCCTTAATGATATACTCCTGTGTAAAATTGTCGTTGTAGCACCTAGACGATGGCATTGCATCATACGCATCCGCAACAGATATTATCCTTGCTTCCTCCGGAATATCAGTTCCGATCAGTCCGTCCGGATAACCATTTCCGTCATATCTTTCATGGTGCCACCTTGCGCCTATACCAAGACGAGGCATATCAGTGATATTGTTCAGTATCTCATATCCCACTACAGGATGTGTTTTTATCAGATCATATTCTTTATCGGTTAATTGTGACTTTTTTCTGAGGACCTTATCCGGTATGCCAATTTTTCCGATATCATGTAAAAGTGCCATCATATAGATTTCTATCTGTGCTTTTTCCGAATAACCGTATCGTCTTGCAATTTCCAACGAATATAATGCAACACGGCTGGAATGACCTCTGGTATAGCTGTCTCTGGCATCCAATGCACTGGCAAGTGTCTGAACGATCTGAATGGAAAGTCTTTCATTTTTCTTTTGCTCAGAGTCAAGATCATGCAGCAGATCTACGACCCCCATAATATCAGATGTAATGCTGTAGCCTGTCAGATCGGCAAGATATCTTGTGATACTTTCGAGAGTGATATCACTGCTGTCTTCATAGGGGAAACTGAATTCATTATTACTGGCAAGATTATTGCTCAAGACCGTCACCACCTTCTCAGTAGCATTTTACATTACAAAACGAGTATTGTCCAATCGTTTTTTTGAATAATAGAGTATAGGAAACTGATATACTTATCCTTATAGACTGTTGCTCAGACGAGTATTGATCTCATTAAGAAAAGTTTCGGAGTCAACCGTCCTTTTATTGGTTAGCTTTGAGATAGCTGCCAGATCTCCTGTCATAATACCATCGCTGATAGTTTTCAGTACAGCTTTTTCAAGCTTATCAGCAAAGCCGCAAAGTCCGGAAATACCGTCAAGCTCACCTCTTTTGCGAAGTGCACCTGTCCATGCAAAAATAGTTGCTACCGGATTAGTAGAGGTCTTTTCACCCTTGAGATATTTGTAATAATGACGCTGTACTGTTCCGTGGGCTGCTTCATATTCATATATACCGTCAGGAGAAACAAGCACTGATGTCATCATAGCAAGGCTGCCGTATGCAGTTGCCACCATGTCGGACATAACATCACCGTCATAATTCTTACAAGCCCAGATAAATCCACCCTCCGAACGTATTACTCTTGCTACGGCATCATCTATAAGTGTGTAGAAATATTCAATACCCGCTTCTTCAAAGCGGCTTTTGTATTCGCTTTCATATATTTCCGTAAAGATATCCTTGAATCGGTGATCGTACTTTTTGGAAATAGTATCCTTTGTTGCGAACCACAGATCCTGTTTTGTATCAAGGGCATAGTTAAAGCATGAACGGGCAAAGCCTTCAATGGACTTATCCTTGTTATGAAGTCCCTGTATGATACCTGCACTATCCGAAAAATCATAGATCATCTCTGACTCTTCGCTGCCGTTTTCATCAATTACCTTAAGCATTGCTTTGCTGCCTTTTTTTATCTGCATTTCTGTATTCTTATAAACATCTCCATAAGCGTGTCTTGCGATAGTAATTGGCTTTGTCCATGTAGGAATATACGGAGTAACACCCTCAGCAAGAATAGGCGCACGGAAAACTGTGCCGTCAAGTATTGCCCTTATCGTTCCATTTGGAGATTTCCACATTTCCTTCAGATCATATTCTGTCATTCTCGCTGCATTAGGTGTAATGGTAGCACACTTGACGGCTACTCCATATTTCCTTGTTGCTTCGGCAGATTCGACCGTCACCGCATCATCGGTTTCGTTTCTGTGAACAAGCCCCAGATCATAATACTCCGTTTTCAGATCAACATAGGGCAGGATAAGTATATCCTTTATCATCTTCCATAAAACACGAGTCATTTCATCGCCGTCCATTTCAACAAGCGGTGTTGTCATTCTGATTTTTTCCATCATAATTACCTCTCCTCCAGATCAATGTATTCTTTTACTTTGGATATGGACTTATATGCAGGACGGATGATCCTTTTGCCGCTGTTTATCTCCTCAAAGCGGTGCGCACACCATCCCGCCATTCTTGACACGGCAAAAAGCGGTGTAAAAAGCTCCTGAGGAATATCAAGCATTTTATACACAAAGCCGCTGTACATATCAATATTAGCACACATTGCCTTGTCAGAATGTTTGACCTCCTCAAAAACCTTTGGTGTCAGTCGTTCGATGGATTCGAGCAGATGGAATTCCTTTTCAAATTCCGTGTTTTGTGCCATCCTTCCTGCATATTTTTTCAGTATTACAGCACGTGGATCAGATAGTGTGTATACTGCGTGTCCCATACCATAGATCAGTCCGCTTTTGTCGCCGGTTTCTTTTCTGAGTATCTTCTTCAGAAACTCTGACAGCTCCGTATCATCATTCCAGTTTGTGACATTCGCTTTTATAAGCTCCTGCATTTCTATTACTTTATGATTTGCTCCGCCGTGTCTGGGTCCTTTCAGAGATCCTACTGCGGCGGAATAGGCGGAATACGGATCGGTTTCCGAAGATGTCAGCACACGGCAGGTGAATGTCGAATTATTTCCTCCCCCATGCTCCGCATGAAGCATCAGCATCAGATCCAGCAGCTTTGCCTGTTCATGTGTAAACTGTCTGTCGTGTCTGAGCGTTGACAGGATATTCTCTGCCGTCGACATTCCTTTTATCAGTGGGTGCAGTATCATCGTATCGCCCTTATAAAACCGCTTTTTGGCTTCATTTGCACAGATCATGATAACCGGCATTTTAGCGATAAGTGAAATTGCTGTATCCACCTCATGTTCGGCGGTTTTGGATTCAGGGTCAGGATCATATGAATATAGTGCAAGAATTGACCTTGCCATTTTATTCATAATGTCAGGCGAAGGGGCTTTGAGTATCATATCTTCAAAAAATGTTCCCGGCAGTGCACGATTGTCGGATAAAACTGTACTGAACTCCTCAAGCTCATTTTTATCAGGGAGTCTGCCGGAAAGCAGCAGAAATACTATTTCCTCGAACCCGTATCTGTTTTCCGACATCACTCTTTCCACAAGCTCATTGATGTTATATCCCCTGAAAATCAGTTTTCCCTGGGCAGGCTGTTTTTCTCCGTCATCAACTACATATCCGTGTACATTGCAGATATTCGTAACACCTGCCATGACACCTGTCCCGTCGGAATTTCTCAGTCCACGCTTGACTCCGTATTTTTCCATATACTCAGAGGAAATATTGTTGTTTCTCTCAAAAGCTTCATACATGGATCTTTTAAGCATACTCATATTTTCACCCCACCAAAAAAGGCACTCCTCCCTGATTTGGAAGAAGCGCCTTTGCTTAATTCTTATGCCGAAATAATACCACTTAAAAACGGAAATGTCAATAATTGATATTTCTAAACATAATGATTTTGTAAATCTCAGACAAAATCATTATTATTTTAGAAATTTTAATGTACAGAACCATTACGATAAAGTTTTTTCAGCTTTTTTATGGTTGCATTTCCTCCGCCGTCATGAATATAAACATCATATTCTCCTTTAATACTTCCGAATTTTACAACCTTCTCTGCTCCTGTATGTTCACGCAGCTTCTCTATCATTTCATGCTTTGTCGCCTTTGATGAAAACACTTTAAGGCAATTATAGCCCTCATACCCGCTGTTGCTGACTGTTACCCTGATATTATTTTCAAGTGATGTCAATAATTTCCTTTTCAGTATGGCAATATTATTTTCATCGGCAATAACAGTCAGACAGAGGAATTTTTCTCCCCTGTGTCTGAAAGTCTGACTTATAAAATTAATGTACAGCGAACGATGCATTTTATCAAAATAATCTTTTTCAGCCGGATTTTTCATTTTGCCATAATAGGTCAGAAGTGTCGAGTCACACAACGCACTTTCAAAATAGTGCAGATCGGCTTCTTCGATGATCTGTTCCACCATTGAGCATATATCATCTGACATGGGGATGGTTGCGATATAGCGGTTTTCACTGATATCATAAAGTGCCGCACCGTCCATTACGATTACAGGCTGATTTAATTCTACGCCATCCATTATTGACAGCAGTTCTGCCGAAGTCCTGACGGTGGAAATAGAAAATTTTACCCCACTTTTGATCAGTCTGTTAAGCTCAACCTTGCTGAATGGCATTATGTGATCATCGGAGGATATCAGAACATCATCTATGCCGCTGATATATAGCGTCTCGTTGTCATGCTTTATCGGTATATGAAATTCGTTTATACCTACTCCGATGCCTATTCCGATGAAGGTATCCATCACTCTGTTAAAAACAAAAATATATGGATCCTGATCGAATGAATGTGTCAGGGCTATGCTCAGAAATACTACACACGAAAAAAATGAAGCATTTCTCTTTTTCAGCACTACAGTTGAATATATGACCGGGATCACCACAGCACTTGCGAGAAGGTAAACACATATTGGTTCTGTGATTTTGGAAAAATACAGAAAATTCAGAAATACAAGTCCGTAAGCCGCTCCTGTTACTGTGCCGAATGTTCTCTGACCGGCGTTGTTTTTTGTGGTGTCAACAGATGGCTGCATACACCACAGTGCTGCAAGGGCACTGTAAAAGGGTATTCCGTTTTCTATCGGCAGCAGACTGCGGATATGATAGACTATCATGCAAAGTGCCACTGCCACTGCAGATTTTATTATCCTTTGACCTATTGGAGGAAACCTGTTCATTTTTATCACTTCCGATAAGGAGTATTTTGTCGTGTCAAGTATACCATAACAGTTCTGATTTTGCAATATATTGTTTATTCTATTGCAAAAAATATCGTTTAATTTTACTTTTTATCTATAAAATCGCTGAATATTGAATTTCTGCTGTAAGAAAGTTGCAAATAGTAATTGACAAATTTTGCAATTCGTGATAATATATATCCATCAAACAAGGGTGTTTGTCCACAGAGGATGAGCACCCTTGTCTTTTTTCAGGAGGGATAAAAGTGAATGATCTGATCAGAAATGCAGAAACCATTAACAAGCTGCTGTCAAGATACGGAGTAAAATTCGGCATTTACAAAAACGGCGAATTCAGAGAACAGCTCTTTCCGTTCGACCCTATACCAAGAATTATCGGAAACGATGAATTTTCATATCTTGAAAAGGGCCTCCGGCAGCGTGTTGATGCACTGAACTGTTTTTTATCCGACATCTACGGCAAAAAACAGATCGTCAAAGACAGGGTGATACCGGAGGAATTTATTTTTTCGGCGAAGGGTTTTCTTGTACCGTGTGACGGGGTAACACCGCCAAAGGGTATTTACAGCCATATTTCCGGTATAGATCTTGTTCAGTCAAAGGATAATAACTGGTATGTTTTAGAAGATAATCTGAGAGTACCGTCGGGTGCGTCATATCCGATGATAGCAAGGGAGCTTCAAAGGCGAAGTGCCCCTGATGCTTTCACTAAAAACGACATTATCGACAACCGCAACTATGCGGACTTGCTAAAGGAAGTTATGGATCATGTCAATACAGGCGGAATCAATGTCATACTGTCACCCGGCAGGTATAATGCAGCTTTTTTTGAACATTCCTATCTGGCAGAAAAAACAGGAGCAGTACTTACCACAGGAAAGGATATCGTCTGTGAAAACGATAATCTGTACTATATCGACTACAATGGTAAAAAACAGCGTGTGGGAGCTGTTTACAGAAGAATATCTGATGAATATCTTGACCCGATGACTTTTTATGAGGAATCGGTGATCGGTATCCCTCATATCTTTGAAGCTTACCGAAAGGGAAATGCTGCACTGCTCAATGCACCTGGAAATGGCGTGGCTGATGACAAGGGCATCTATTATTTCGTTCCGAAAATGATAAAGTATTATCTCGGAGAAGAAGCAATACTGATGAATGCTCCTACATATCTTCCTTATTACGAAAAGGATATGCAGTATGTCCTCGACAACTTTGATAAATTAGTGATCAAGGACGTTGCAGAGGCAGGCGGCTACGGTGTGGTTTTCGGAAGTTCTCTCACAGCTGAAAAGAAGTCAGAATTTATTGCACTGCTTAAAGCAGAACCGAGAAGATTTATTGCACAGGAGGTTATTGACTTCTATGATCTGGATATTCTTGATGAAAACGGAACAAAGGTCCCGAGGAAAGCGGATCTTCGTGCCTTTGTCCTGACAGGACGCACAACAAAGGTATGGGCAAGCGGACTGACAAGATTTTCAAGAAATCCTGATTCATTCATCGTCAATTCATCACAGGGAGGAGGTTTTAAAGACACATGGGTATTATCACGATAGACAAAAGCGATCACCTTTTCTGGCTTGGCAGATACACAGAAAGGGTTTATACAACACTGAAGGATTATTTTAAATCGGCAGATCTTATGATAGATTCCGATCCGGATTATTATAAGGTTTTGTGCAGAAAAATCGGCATTGCTGATATTTATGGATCAAGCGACAACTTTAAAATAAAGTATGCTTTTGATGAAGCTGACCCCCATTCCATTATCAGCAGTCTTAACAGGGCATATGACAATGCCATCGTTATGAGGGATTATATCGGCACAGAAACAATGGCATATATCCAGCTTGCCATAGACGATATCAAAAATGCGGAGAACAGCAATTCCACCATCGCCGATCTGATGCTTGTGATCGACCATATCCTCGCTTTCTGGGGATGTGTCAATGACGGTATAGATGATGAACAGATACGGAATATTATCAAGCTTGGCAAGGGCATAGAAAGACTGGACCTGTATCTGAGTCTGGAAAAGCCTGCTCATGAGGTTCAGATGGTGTATAAAAGAACGAAGGGCTTTCTGAGTAAGGCAAAGCTCAGGTATGATGAAAGCGTTATATATACAATGGATAATATGCTTTCATCACCTGATTTCAGCTATGACAATGTAAAGAATCTGCTGAGAAAGCTGATTCTTTCGTAAGGGGGCGGTAGTATCAGACATTTAGTCTTTAATTATAATCTGACTGCATCGTACAGCGAGGCAGTTAACAACCACAGTTTTTCTGTAATGTTTATTCCGCAGGATAATGAAAGACAAAAAATAACGGAGCTGAAGATCTCCTCCGGTTACGATACCTGCTTCAGTATTACCGATGATGTTTTCCATAATAAGAAGCTGTACGGCAGGATCGAAAAGCCGCATGATAAATTTGAAATATCCATAAGCGGCTGTGCCGATACAGGTCTGAATGTTTTTGAGGAATTTATAAGCACAGAATCTTATCCTTACTGTCCTTTCAGTACGACAGTTTTCGGAGTGCAGACCAGACTGACAATGCCCGGAATAAACATCTGGAAACTTCATAAATCCCTATGTCTGAATGAAATCACGGAACCATATGACAAAACCATGAAAATAATGAAGGCTGTTGCGGAGGTTCTGAAATATGACGCCGGTGCGACAGGAGTACATGAAGCGGCTGAAAATGCCCTTAGTCTCAAAAGCGGAGTTTGTCAGGATTTTGCACATATTATGATCTCTCTTCTCAGAATGGCGAATATTCCGGCAAGATATGTTGTGGGAATGATGCTCGGAGAGGGAGCGTCCCATGCCTGGGTAGAGGCTTTTTGCCGGGGTTACTGGTACGGCTTTGACCCGACAAACAACAAACTGGTCAATGATGAGTATATAAAAGTATCCTACGGTAGAGATTCAAGTGACTGTCCTGTAATCAAGGGCAATTTCTACGGAAACGGAATGCAGACACAGAAAGAAGAAGTGAATGTTGAAGAAATACATGCAAAGGAATGATGATAATGGTTCAGGTAGTGGCATCTGTCGGTCTGCCGATAGATGAAAGCTTGATGATAAAGAAAAACCGCCTTGTACCTGAAAACGGACTCAGCGGAAATGAAAAGCGTATAAGCATTGTTACGGGAACACACGGAGATGAACTCGAGGGACAATATGTCTGCTATGAACTGCAACGGAGAATAAAAGAAAACTACAGCAGACTGACAGGAATAGTGGACGTCTATCCTGCGCTCAATCCTCTTGGAATAGATTCTATCACCCGGGGCATACCTGCATTTGATCTTGATATGAACAGACTGTTTCCCGGTTCGGAAAACGGTTCAATGCCGGAATATATCGCATCCAAAATAATCAGTGACCTCAGCGGCAGTGCTGCGGTCATAGATATCCACGCAAGCAATATCTTTCTTGAAGAGATACCGCAGGTCAGGATCAATGAGCTGTCAAAGGAAACGCTCATACCGCTTGCAAAGAAACTGAATATGGATTATATATGGGTACATTCTGCCGCAACGGTTCTTGAATCCACGCTTGCTTATTCGCTCAATGTCATAGGCACACCGACTCTTGTTGTTGAAATGGGAGTTGGTATGCGTATTACTAAAAAATACGGCGACCAGCTTGTTGACGGTATTTTCTCTTTGATGAAGGAGCTGGGAATATGGAACGGTGAAATCATAACACCAAAAGAGCCTATCATCTCAGAGGACGGAGAAGTATCATTTATCAATGCAGGAAACTCAGGAGTATTTGTTCCTGCCGTTGAGCATTGGAAAAATGTAAAAAAAGGAGATCATATCGGAGATATATTAGATCCCCTTACGGGCGAAATCAACGAAACGATTCATTCGGAAACGGATGGGATAGTTTTTACGCTGCGTGAATATCCTATTGTTTCCGAAGGCTCGCTGATTGCGAGAATACTGTCGTAAGGGAGGTTTTTCAGATGGAAGAAAAAGTACTGTTTGAGCTTGGCTCGGTCCACAGGGACAATATGCGTGTAAAGGGCTATTATTTCGGCAGCGGAGAACATTCCGTCTGCATTGTCGGTGCAACAAGAGGAAATGAGATTCAACAGGTGTATATATGTTCAAAGCTGATCTCTGTCTTTGAACAGCTCGAAATAACAGGAAAGATCAGGGAAGGAAAATCAATAATGGTAATTCCCTGTGTTAATCCGCATTCCATGAATATCGGAAAAAGATTCTGGTCAACAGACAATACAGATATCAACCGGATGTTTCCGGGCTATTGTCTTGGTGAAACAACTCAAAGAATAGCCGATGGTGTTTTCAGCAATGTCAGCGATTATGAATATGGCATACAATTTGCAAGCTTTTATATGCAGGGCAGCTTTATCCCTCATGTAAGAATGATGAAAACAGGCTTTGAAGATACAGAGCTTGCAAAGGATTTCGGATTGCCATATGTTTACCGCAGAAAAGCAAAGCCGTATGACACCACCACTTTAAATTATAATTGGCAGATATGGGGAACAAAAGCGTTTTCCATATATACCAATGCTACAGACAGCATTGACGATGACAGTGCATCGGAGGCTGTCAACGCCGTGCTGAATTTTCTTAACAAACATGATATCATTGAATACGATTGCCACGAGGGGTATATTTCCCGACTGATAGAGGGCAGTGAGCTTGTCAATGTCAAAAATGAAACAGCCGGTTTTTTCATCCGCCGTGCAGGAGTCAATTCAAGGGTAAGGAAAGGCGATATTCTTGCAGAGATAACAGATCCGTATACAGGCAGAATCCTTGAAGAAATCAAATCACCCGTAAACGGTATTGTCTTTTTCCATGCAGGACAGCCGGTAATATATTCCAACACTCCGCTGTATCGTATCATCCCGACCGGAGTGCCTTCGGTGCCTGTTCGCTGACAGGTGTTATGAATGACATAAAGTAAGGAGAACAGATGAATATGAAACCCATTATCGGTGTCATGCCCCTTTGGGATGAAGAAAAGAAAAGTATATGGATGCTGCCGGGATATATGAACGGGATCATTGATGCAGGTGGGATCCCGATGGTGCTTCCGTTTACGGATAACGAGGATGTGTTTTGTCGGGCATTGGATATATGCAGCGGATTTCTCCTGACAGGAGGACAGGATGTTGACCCGATGATCTACGGAGAAAGAAAAAGATATGATAATATCGTCACCTGTACGCTGCGTGACAAGCTGGATGCGATCGTTCTGAACAAAGCCGTAGAGCTTGACAAGCCTCTGCTTGGAATATGCAGAGGTATCCAATTTATGAATGCTGCATCAGGCGGAACTCTGTATCAGGATATTCTTTTAGAAACCGGAACTTCAGTAACACATCACCAGACGCCGCCGTATGAAAAACCAGTTCATGAGGTTATGATCGTGCAGGATACACCTTTAGGGCAATTACTTAAAAAGCAAATACTTACCGTGAACAGTTATCACCATCAGAGCATCAAAGACTTATCTCCGGTACTGGAATGTATGGCTCGTGCAGAAGATGGGCTGATAGAAGCTGTGTATATGCCGCGAAAGAAATTCATCTGGGGTGTTCAATGGCATCCCGAATTTTCTTATAAGGCAGACGAGGACAGCCGCAAAATATTCAAAGCATTTATTGAACATTCATGTTGAAAACTTGTAAAGGAGGCAGTTGAAATGGCAGCATTTGACAGAATACTATCAGGCATACCGGAGATGGATAAAGCGTTGGACAATATCAGACTGGGTGATAATGTTGTATGGAGAGTATCAGACCTGAGTGAATTCAGATTATTTATGGAGCCGTATGTCAGACAGGCAGTCAAGGATAAGCGAAAGATAATCTATTTCCGGTTCGCAGCACACGAGCCGTTCATTACAGATATACCGGAGGTAAAAACTATTGAGATACCGCTTTCTCATCGCTTTGAAAACTTCACTGTGGAGATACATAATGCGATTGAAAGAGAAGGCAGGGATGCTTTTTATGTTTTTGACTGCCTTTCGGAATTGCAGACCGCATGGGCAACAGACCTGATGATGGGTAATTTTTTCAGAGTGACCTGTCCGTTCCTTTTTGTGCTTGATACAGTCGCATTTTTTCCGCTTATCCGAGGCAAGCACTCGGTTCATTCCGTTAATAAGATAATCGACACCACTCAGCTGTTTTTGGATGTTTATACGGGAGAAAAGGATATTTTCGTTCGTCCCGAAAAGGTATGGAATCGTAATTCTGATACTATGTTTCTTCCGCATATATTTGAGCCAAACTCAGGTAAATTCCGTCCTGTTACTGACGGTGTAAGATCGAGCAGATTTTATAATATACTCGGAAAGCTGCGCCGTGGAACGGATGACAGAAATACAGATTCATGGGATCGTTTTTTCAATAATGCAAAGATCAGACACAGCACCGGAGCTGACATATCAGACGAATGTGAATATATTTGCAATATCATGATGACCCGTGATTCAAAAATGCGTCAGATGGTAAAAAAGAATTTTACCCCGGAGGATTATTTTGAAGTCCGCAGCCATATGATAGGTACAGGAATGATAGGAGGAAAAGCTTGCGGAATGCTGCTGTCCAGAGCTATTATCCGCAACAGGGAGCCGGATATAAACAATACCCTTGAACCGCATGATTCGTTTTATATCGGATCGGACGTTTACTACACATATATAGTCGATAACGGCTTCTGGGATATGAGGATAAAGCAGAGAACCGAGGAAGGCTATTTCAGGCTTGCGGATGAATTCAGAGAGCTGCTTCTGAACGGAAAGTTTTCCGATGTTATGCGTGAGCAGTTCGGAAACATTATTGAATACTACGGTCAGGATCCATATATAGTTCGCTCCAGCAGTATTCTTGAGGACGGCTTCGGCAATGCTTTTGCCGGAAAATACGAATCTGTATTCTGTGCAAACAGAGGAAGCTATGAGGACAGGCTTGCAGAATTTGAAAATGCAATAAAAAACGTTTATGCCAGCACAATGGGGCTTTCTGCTCTTGATTACAGAAAAAGACGGGGACTTGACAAGCGTGACGAGCAGATGGCGCTCCTTGTTCAAAGGGTCTCGGGGTCGTATTACGGTTCCTACTATATGCCCTGTGCGGCAGGGGTCGGTTATTCCTATAGTCCCTACAGATTTTTACAGACTGCCGATCCGGGGACAGGTATGCTCAGACTTGTAATGGGGCTCGGAACATCTGCCGTTGACAGGACAGAAGGGTCATATCCGAGACTTGTAAGCCTTGATATGCCTGAAAGAACACCATATTCGACCGCTGCCGACAAGCATAAATTCTCACAGCGCAATGCTGAGGTTATCAATACCTCAAAGCATGATCTTGAAAGAGTAAGCCTTGATACAATGCTGCCCGTAATTCCCCGCTACCTTGGAAATATTCTTTTAGAGCACGATTTCGAGGCAGAGCAAAGGCTCAGAGAAATGGGAAGAGATCGTGACATCAGATTTATTTCCTGTCAGGGTCTTGTGAAGAATAAAAAGCTGATGGAGAGTATGCGGCGGATGCTTGCTTGCATACAATCTGAATATGATTATCCGGTGGATACAGAGTTTACGATCAATGTTTCTGATGACGGCGAATATACTATAGACCTCCTACAGTGCAGACCGCTGCAGGTGATTAAGGGAAATAACACGGTCACGATGCCCGAAAATATTACAGATGAACATATCCTGCTCCACACTAAGGGTGCATCAATGGGACTATCAAGAACAGAGCAGCTTGACTATATCGTATATGTTGATCCGATAGGGTATTACAATATGCCGTATAATGATAAATCTGCCGTTGCGCGTCTGATAGGAAAGATCAACTGGCATTTCCGGGGTTCCGAGGAACATCTTATGCTTATGGTACCCGGAAGGATAGGGACTTCATCAAAGGAACTCGGAGTACCTACGATGTTTTCGGATATCAGCGGGTTTGATGTTATCTGTGAGATGGAGGAAAGCAGAGCAGGATATAATCCGGAATTATCCTACGGCAGTCATATTTTTCAGGATCTGGTCGAGGCTGAAATATTATATACGGCTGTATTCGACAACAAAAAAACGCTAGCTTTTTATCCTGAAAAGCTAAATCGTTTTGAGAATATCTCGGATTTGTTTGATGATGGCGGAGAGCTTTCGGAAATAGTCAAAGTATTCAAGGCACAAAACTGTACGCTTTATCATGACATCAATAAAGAACAGTTACTAATAGTTATATAATATATCCGTGTGTTATATATCCGTATGTTCTCTTTTTTTCGATTATAAATACTATGGTTGACACACAACAATTTTGCGTAAATACCAATTTTATTAATCTGACTCTGTGTGAAAATTTGATTCTTATCTTTAAGATTATTCTTTTTATCTCCACTTGTGTACCTGAATTAACACTACCATACAGTATAATCCTTGAACGAACCCCTATATAATTACACGAACCTCCTTTTAGTTCGTTCATTTATGCACCCAAACCTTAAGCTGCTTTTCAGCAGCCACCCGGACAGCACCAAATACCAAATACGCAAAAGAAAAAAGGCTTGAAAACAAGCGGTTTACGCTGATTTCAGCTCTTTCTTTTGTATCAATCCCGCTACTGTTTTATCGCAGATGGTCAGCTTGAGAATTTCATCCGCAGTTTTTCCCTCAAGAAGCTCCTTCAGAGCATACTTAACCAAGCACTTGGTCAAAACCTCTGGTGTGTAGTAGGATGCAGATTTCTCACGCTCTCTACCTGCCAGACGATAAATGAAAGTGCCTTTTTCATACATACGAAGCTTGCCTTTTTTCTCGCCGGACTCATAGCGGACACGTTCCTCTTTGTCATACTGCTCCAGCTCACTTTCGGAGACAAAGTAACCTACATCCAGTTCATTGAACGTGTCGCCCTTACGCTTGACTTCATACAGGTCCTGCTCTGCAATAAACCCACGGTAAGACAGTAGTGCTTCGTAAACTGCACCCATCTGGTTGATGCCCAAATTTGCATAGGAAATACGACCACGGCGACCATTTTTTCTGCCCGTAGCTCTGGTCAAACTCATTAGATCAATAATACGCAGCATACAGCTGTTGCGCAACTTCGCCGCAGTAATCATCTTGGTATATTCCGGATCGAAGATATGTGCCTTCAGCGGAGCAATCAGGAACATATCATGCAAGCTGTCGGAGCCTGTTGCTTTTTGTAGCTCATCTTCTGTCTTCGGATAGCCGTCATAAATCAATTCATAGAGCTTTGCCAGAGTTTCATGCAGGTAGTATCCGTCACCAACATCATCCCGAATGTTGTCGGCGATATCCCGCAGACTCTCCAGAGAATAACCAGAGTAATAGCTCTGTGCTTTGATCGGTGCATAGCCAAGTTCCGGTCTGGACTCAATAAAGAGCACAAACAGCATACGATACATATAGCGCAGACACTCTAAAGTCAACTGTCCGGCATCTACAGGGTCTGCATCAAGATCACGACCAAGGCGTGCCTTCATATCATAAAGGACTTCGTTACCGAGCAATTCAATACTTTCACGGAGGGCGTACTTCAAGTCTTGCGATACGCCGGAAGCATTCTTCTGGCTCTGTTCATCCAACTCATCCAGCAGAACTTTTCCGTCATCAGGACAAAGAGAAGCCTTATGAAGCAGGACAGACATTGCCTGCAAAGTCGTGTTTTCCAGTCGAGAAAAGATTTCCTCAAGTTCAAACTGAAGATAGCGCTTTTCGTTCCACTTGCTGCGGTCGATAAGAGCGATCTGATTCATGCCAATTAGCATAATAAAACGAGGAGGTTCAGCTGTGCCAAAGAGGATTTTTGTAACCAAGTCCTCGTTTGCCATCTCGCCCAAAATGCCCTTGTAAAGTGTACCGGCAGCATCGTCGTCCACATCGTCGGCATTGAACACAAAGCTCTCCATAATGCCCGCATCCGATTCTTTAGATGCTGATAACAATACCCACAGCAATGGTGCGCCATTGCTCTTTGTCATTTCAAGATAAACCGGAACCGACAGAGAATCGTCCACTGCCACAACTTCTGGCTTTGCTTCCGGATAGCCCAACGATTTCAGATAGTTACCTGCAAGTGCCTTGATATTTGCAAGCACTTGTAAGTTTACAGAAGAACGGACAAATTTATCATGTGCCGTATAATACTGTCGGGCGTTCTGACGCAGAAGCGACCAGGGAGTTTTGATTTCTTCGGACTCTCTTGCAGCTGCATTCCAATCACTGATAGTAGCACTCGTGTTTTCTTCAAACACAGTGGAAAAATAATGGTTGGTATAGTATTCGTTTTTATTGGTGATACCTGTTAAATCTATGCTCATTGCGATACCCCCATCAGCACAGATACAACTCTGATGTACGGGTTGTTCTGTATTGTCAAAGTTTCTTTCACCCAGCTCATAAACTGATCAAAGAGTTCATCTACCCGGCGCTCCTGCTCTTTCAACTTTCGCTCATGCTCAAACAGAGTCAGCTGGTAGTATTCTTTATGCTTCTCTTGAAGATCAATCAGCTTATCAACTTCTTCATCCAAAAGCGGGCTCATTTCTGTCTGATATCTCATATAGTGTTCATCCAAGTATGTCTTGGCATGGGCGACCACATCCTGCATCAATGCGTCTGCATCGGAGATTTTAGATTCCGTAATGCAGTTGGTGTTAGGAATCTTGGAATTGCTGAGCCCTGCTTTCTGAACCACTTCATTCATAGACATCACCTTAACAAACTTACCGTTCTGGTACAGCAAACCAAACCACTCGTCAACCAGAGGAGTAGACTTCAAGTTCGGTATACTGCCGGTGACAATAAAGATAATCTCACCGGCTATCAGTTTGCCCGGAATTCCTATCACAGGCGCTTCATTCCTCTTAAACAACAGACTCGCCTTGTTATTAACCCAGCTCATAATCGGATGAAGCTTCCAGAGATATTGCGTGGTAGGCCAGGCGGACTCATCCATATTCTTCTGCATACTGTTTCTCATCTGTTCCATGCAGAATGCCTTGTCATCAGAAACGCGGAGCGTTTCACCCTGAGGAAGCGCTTCTTCCGGCACAACTGCTCTCAAACGGCGTTCCATATCCGGTGTCATTTTGATATCTAGGCCAGAAACAGTTTGCAGCCTTTCAACAGGATGGCTTTCCGTTTGATTGAGATACATAAGCGCTTGATACAGATATTCCAAATCAGAGAACAAAGTCTCATCTGTTACGATTTCGGATTTCTTTTCTTCTTCAGCCTCGGCTTCTCCAGCCGCCGCCATTAATGCTTCAAACGGGTCGAAATCGTCCTCTCCTGCATCCAGTGTCTGTTCAAAAGCATCAGCATTGGAACCATCTTCAATCGCTTCTGCCACAACAAGTTCTTCATCCTCAATCGTAAATTTGCCCAACAGCAAGGAGGGATCGCCAATATTCTTCAGCGCCTGTTCTTCTTTCGTAATCAGGATTTCGATAATGCGCATATCTCCCTTGATCCGCTTGTTATCACTCTCAATGAGCATATAGCGAATATCGGGACGTTTCTGCTGCCCATATCTGTCAATACGCCCATTCCTCTGCTGGAACACCATCAAAGACCACGGTATATCAAAATGAATCAGCCGATGGCTTAAATAATGCAGGTTCAAACCTTCTGAAGCAACGTCAGATGCGACCAAAACACGAACCGGTGATTCAGTACGACCGAAGTCTTCAACGATATGCTGCTGTTCAGCATCACTCATCCCACCGGAAATCTCTTGAATCGCATTTGCGTTCAAGCCAAGATCCAGACGAAGTCTTTCGGCAAGATACTTCATGGTCTCAATACGTTCCGTAAAAATGACCACACGGTCGCCAGTATCTGCCGGGTTCCAGCCGTATTCCTTGCTGCGAAGGAGTTCCAGCAGCTTTTGATAACGCGTAAACCCGGCAGGCGTAATTGCTTCCAGCGCGGTTTTCAGTTCTTCCAGTAAGCGAATATCCTTGATGTCATCTGCGGTATATTTTTTATAAAGTTTCTTCAGCCGCGCATCAATACTCTTAATGCATGCAGCGGGACTGGAGAACAGAGATTTTTCCAGACTGGTCTTGAACAACTGGCCGGTTCCCTTGGTTTTGCCCAAATCCATTTCCAGCTGCATCTCTGCAAAAATATCAAAAGCATATTCTTCCTGAGCAGAGGCATGGCAACGCTCAAGTGTGATTTTTCTTTCCAGGAAAGAGCCGCTGACCTGGTCTTTGACATCTTTTTTGAAGCGACGGATGCACAGTCCTTTTATATCTTTGGGCGTATAGTTTTCCGGATCTGCAATGGCAGTAGGATCAAGCATATTCATCAAAGATGCAAAACTCTTTGCCCGACCGTCATGAGGCGTTGCAGACAGCATAATCATCGTATCACTCCGATCTGCAAGCAACTTGGCGAGACGAGAACGTTGCGCCTGATGATCTCCGCGTTCCGCAACATTCTGCGCTTCATCGATAACGATGATATCCCAATATGCATTTTCCAAATGAGTGCGGTATTCAACATCACGTTTCAACGTGTCAATAGAAATAATCGTCTTATCATAATAGAAAAACGGATTATAGTTTGACGGCAAGTTGGCTCGAATCTTTTGGATACGATTAGAATCAAGGCGCACCAAAGGAATGGTGAAGCGGTTCCACATTTCCTTTTGGAACTGCGTCATCATACTCTTGACAGTAACGACCAGTATTCTTTTTCCCTTACCGCGGGCAATCTACTCAGACATCAAAATGCCCGCCTCCAGTGTTTTACCAAGACCAACGGTATCTGCTATAAGGATTCTCTGTCTCGGCCTCTGCAAAGACAATTTTGCGGGGTCAAGCTGATACGGCATCAAGTCCATTGCTGCTCGATGACCAATATGTAAGTTGGAATCGGTAGGAATCTGCTGACGCCACTGACTTTCCAAATATAGCAACGCTCTTTTGTAGAATGGAGAATAGTCGGCAACCAGTTTCACTTCAGCAGGATCAACGACTTGAATCTGCTCCAAATCAGCGAGAAAGATTGCTTCTCTATCCTTGACCAGCGGAGAAACACCAACGCAATATAAAGTCTTATTACCAAGACTGTTTGTCTCAATCTTTTTAATCATCCATTCTTCATCTCGGATGATCGTTCTCATACCTGGAGCAAAATCTACCATTTCCTAACCTCTCTCTTTCAAAGGAAACTATTCAATCATCAGTCACAGCGCATTGCTTTTCACTGCAGCAATAGAGAAGCAGGCCGCTGCAATGGACACTTTGCTGCCTTGCTTGATCTCTACAGACAGATCGTCTTTAAGAGTCTTTGTCATATTATTTATAAGCTCCATAACTGAATTCTTCCACGTTTCAAATCAGTTCTTGCTGCTCGGCATCGGGAAGTATGCAACCAGATCCTAGAAGCGTGTTCTGTCTACAATCATTCCCAAAGTGCCAATTTGACACTTTGGAACCGCCGTGTTGGCACTTTGGGATTCCGCCAAAGTATCAAATTGATACTTTGGAAACTGAAAGCTGATACTTTGGGCTTTACAAATCTCCTGCCCGGAAGGCCGTGAGTCCCTCTTAATAATAGCTTTGGTCGATGCCACTCAAATAGACCTTACGGCTGTTAATCTCACCGGTCAGTGCCGCCTTCAGCAACACCTTGATCTCCACATCCTTGATGGGACTGCGCTCCATTGCAAGGATATAATCCTCTTTATCCACCCTGCTCCAGTCCACGACCTTGCCAATTTCGGTTTTCAGAATATGGTCAAGCCAGATGCGGGTGCTGCGTCCATTGCCCTCCCGGAAGGGGTGGGCAATATTCATTTCCGCATATTTTTCGATGATCTCATTAAAAGTGGACTGCGGCATCTTGTCGATATTGGCCAGCGCCGCTTCGAGATACATCAGCGGTGCAAAGCGAAAATTGCCCTTCGCCAGATTCACCGTGCGCAGCTCACCGGCAAAGTTGTAAATATCTTCAAACAGATATTTGTGAATCGTCTGCAAAGTCGAGAATTTACCCGTCGGCAAGGTATCAAGTACGCCGTTTTCAAACAGTTCTACCGCCTTTTTCTTGCTGATGCGTTCTTCTTCACGGGCAAGATTGGCGGAGTTTGTCAGCCCCAGTTTATTTTCAATTTTCACCCAACCGCCACTTCAACCTTTTTACCGCTGAAGGCCACGCCGTATTTATAAATCGTCCTAACCCCGGCGGTCGTCAGCTCGGTTTCGTATTTCTTGTCGTTGATCTGCTGCAAGGCCGTCTCGGACAGCTTTTTCAGCTTTTCGTCGCTGCAATTTTTCTCCGCTTTCAGCTCAATCAGGATGCCCGGAAGTCCCTTTTGCGTGGGCTTCAGCTGAATGTCATAGCGCCCGTCGCCCGATTCCCGGTTGGAGGTCACGAAAGCGCCGCCCAGCAGGGCGCACAG
>NZ_JBKXNW010000005.1:51940-53368 GCF_047012705.1 Pseudoruminococcus sp.
CCACGCATAAAATCACAAGTACATTATACCCGAATAAAAGAACAATGTCAACAAAGTTCGGAACAATGTCGTTTCAAAACAGCATTATTCTTTTTCTACATACAAAACAAGCGGAGGTCATCGACCTCCGCTTGCTCGTTATCCGTATACTATTTCCTGCATCACGGCCTCATTTGCCCTGTTTCGGATATTGTTCATCTTCCGCACCCACGCCATCGGGTCATCGGCTTTCAAGGCCTCCGTCACGCCTTCGGTGTCTGCGTATTGTTCTACCAGCCGAAGAAAGAGTTCCTGCGCCTGCTCCTCGATGTCTGCAAGGTGCCCGTCCAGCACCCCGGCGGTCAGCAGGTTATAATACAGCACCCGGTGGTGCTCCTTCAGATAAGCTCGCCGCCGCTGCCCGTAAACGCTGATGGGGCGTTCTTCTTCGGGCGGTAAGCAAACATCCGGTAGGTAATAGTCTCCCTGTCTTGCGCAAGTGCCGCCCAACTGCTCAAATAGTGATTTCATATGTGATCCTCCCACTCAAAATTTCTCCGGCAGGTCTGCAACGCAAAATGCACCCGTCTTTCGGTTATAGTCTACCAAAACCGAAAGGCAGGTGCGAGTGTGCGAATCTCCAAAACGCAGGGGCAGTACGATATTATAACAGGTTAGGCCAAAATACGATGCACCTGCATTTTAGCCTAAACGGGGATTCCGTGCATCCGCAACAGGCCTTCACCCTGTCTTCACAAAAAATACAGCGAACTTTTGCTGTCCCATCACACTTTTTACAACGAACTTTGCAAATGCCCTTAAATCGTTGCAAAGATCACTTCCGCTTCATCTTCCTGCTGAATTCATTCAGCGTCTGGATATGCCAGAGGCTTTTGCGGGTGATGGATCGGAAGGTCAGGGAGCAGAAGAAGTCCACGAGAAAAATCTTTGGGATACAGAACTTCAGTCCCTTTTGAAAGGCTTTCAGCGACCCACGGCTACACCAGTTGTGGACGGTGGTCAGGGTGTAGCCGGTCAGGGCCACCACATCCTTTACCGTGACCACATCCGGGTATTTGCGCAGCAGCTTTTCATAGTAGCCGTGCATCTGCCGCAGCGTGTCCTCCGGCAGCTCCTTGGAGAGCCTCGCCACATAGTGGGTGCCGTACCAGCCCTTCGGCGCAGAGTAGAGTTCAGGGAAAATCGCCCGCTCCTCCAAATATGCTTTCACATCCTCTTTTCGGATTTTATAGCACCGGGTTTTCTTACCCGACCACTCACAGGGCACCTTGCCGCTTTTGAGCAGGTGCAGCGCCGTGGACTTGCTGATGTGGCAGATTCGGAAAAATTGCTCCTTGTTCATCACCTCGGGAACGCTGTCCCAGTTGACGGGAAATACATCCATTTGTAACACCTCAAAAATAGATTTTCGTCGGTTGGAAGCTCTAT
>NZ_JBKXNW010000005.1:53378-55285 GCF_047012705.1 Pseudoruminococcus sp.
AAAAATAGATTTTCGTCGGTTGGAAGCTCTATTCTGCGGTGTATGGCCGTCTCCCAATTTTTCTCTCCTATCTTCCCGCATTTCTCTCCAAAATCGGAAAAAATGCCGATTTGAACCCACTTTCAAAAAAGCCTGTCCTGCAAGGCTTTCCGAGCGAAAAAGCCTGATTTCAAGCGGTTTTCGGCGGGTACGGGGCTTACAGAAACGCCCCCAAAACGGACACCCCCGTCACAGTTGCATAAAAGACTCGAAATGCGTTTGCCCTAACGGGCACGTGAGTTCGAATCTCACCGTCTCCGCCATCGAAAAGCCAGTAACCATGCGGTGTTGCTGGCTTTTTCATTTTTTCTCAAAAAACAAATTTTACGCAATTTTCGGATTTTAGGAGAGAAAATCATCATTTCTCTCCTAAGTCGTTTGAAACCCAACGGCTCCCGAAATCGCCTCTTTCAGGCAAGATAAGCCCTGTTTCCATTGCCTGTGCCGAAGTGATTTTGGAACTGTAATCAAGGTGGGCGTAAATGTTTGCCGTTGTTGTAAAATCGCTGTGCCCAAGCCACTCTTGAATATGCTTCAGCGGTACGCCGTTCGCAAGCAGTAGACTCGCACAGCTATGCCGAAGGTCGTGAAATCGCATACGGCGCAAACCGTGTTGTTCCAAAAACTTCGGAAAATAAGAAGTTAGATAGCCCGCTCTCATACGCTCGCCCATTTCATCCTGGATATATAATAAAAAAGTGGACAAGTATGATAAAATAGAAGACAGAAAAAGGAGGAATAAAAAATGTCTTCAAAAAATCCGAAATACACCCAGGAATATAAGCAAACAATAGTCAATCTGTACCATTCGGGAAAAACATATTCTGAAATACACAAGGAATATGGAATTTCTCACAGTGCTTTATCCAATTGGATAAAGCAGTACTCAGAAGTAAAAATTGATGATGAAACAGTTTTTACAGCCAAACAAATAAAGGAGCTTCAAAAACGCAATGCCCAACTTGAGGAGGAAAATCTAATACTAAAAAAAGCCATTGCGATATTCACGCCAAACTCAGGCAAAGACTGAATGCCGTAAAGCTGCTGTCATCGGAACACGCTGTTACAACGCTTTGCCGCGTTCTTTGTGTCAACCGAAGCACATATTACAAATTTCTTCATCACAAGCCCTCCGAAAGAGAGCTTGAAAACCGTAGGATTCGAAGTTGTATTGCCGAGCTTTATGCAAGGTCAAAAAAACGCTTCGGAGCTTACAAGATAAAAAATTGCCTTGCCGGTGAATATCGCATAAATATAAGTACGCAAAGGGTTTATCGCCTTATGAAAGGTATGAATCTGCCAAAAATGAGTACAATCAAGCCGTCCTATCCAAAACACAAAACAGCTTCGAATGAGCATTGCCCAAACATATTGAAACAGCGTTTTAATCCGTCCCAACCTAATAAAGTATGGGTATGTGATTTTACATATCTTCGTGCCGCGGGAAGATTTTATTACCTTTGTGTAATACTTGATCTGTTTTCAAGAAAGGCTATCGCATATAAGTTATCTCCACATCTCAACACAAAGCTTGCAATTGAAACACTTGATTCAGCTGTCGCCAACCGTAATATTTCAGGCAGCCTACTCTTTCACAGTGACAGAGGTTGTCAGTTTACAGCAGAAGCTTTCAGGAAACATTTGGACGAGCTAAATATTGTTCAGTCATTTTCCGCAAAAGGGCATCCTTATGATAATGCTGTAATGGAGTGCTTTTTCAAATACTTGAAAAAAGAAGAAACCAACCGCAGAACTTACTCTTCCTTTGATGAACTCAAACTGAGCATTTTTCAGTATATCCACGGTTTCTACAATTCTTTCAGACCTCATTCTCACAATAACGGCCTCTCTCCTGATCAGGCAGAAAT
>NZ_JBKXNW010000005.1:55295-97199 GCF_047012705.1 Pseudoruminococcus sp.
TGAATCTTTTGTAAATTTGCTCTTTTACTTGTCTACTTTATTGACTATGGTCCAATGATGCTTATTGGCAGAAAAAAGTGTATGTTATGGTAAAACCGTAGAAGTAAAATTATAATTTGGCAGATGGATGCCATAGAACACCAAATGAGGGTAAGGATAAAATGAAAGATTTAATGATATATGTCCACGGAAAGGGCGGTTCTGCGCAGGAAGCCGAACACTACAAAATGCTCTTTCCGAATGATGAAGTGATTGGGTTTGATTACCGTTCCAAAACACCTTGGGAAGCCAAAGAAGAATTTTTCGCATTTTTTGCTGAAAAGAAAAACCGGTGCAAGCACCTCACCTTGATTGCAAACAGCATCGGTGCCTATTTTGCGTTATCCTCGTTGGATGAAACGCTGGTTGACAAAGCTTTTTTTGTCTCCCCGGTCGTGGATATGGAAAACCTGATTTGCAAGATGATGCAATGGTCAAATGTGACCGAACGGGATCTTGCAGAGAAATTGGAAATCGCCACAAATTTCGGGGAAATGCTGTCTTGGTACTACCTTTGTTATGTGCGTGAACACCCGGTTTTATGGAATGTTCCCACCTGCATTCTGTACGGCGAGCACGATAACCTGACATCTATAGAAACGGTATCCACATTTGCAAAGCAGCACCATGCAGATCTGACTATCATGCCCGGCGGCGAGCATTGGTTCCATACCGAGGAACAAATGCAGTTTCTGGACAATTGGATTAGAAAGACTGAGAACTGAACGAACATTGTAAGCGTATTCTCTTGACATTTTGCAAAAAATGATTATAATATAACTAACGAATATTAGTTAGCGAGGCTTGGTTATGAAACAGGAGGATACAAAGCAGAGAATTTTGGATAAAGCCTTGGAGCTGTTCTCTACGCAGGGATACGATTCCGTCAGCGTGGGAGAAATTGCAAAAGCGGTGGGCATTAAAGCTCCTTCGCTTTATAACCACTTCCCAAGCAAACAGGCTATTTTTGACGCCATCGTAGAATCCACGGCGGCGCAGTATGAGGCGGATACAGATAAGATCAACATTCATGTGCAGAATGCGCAAAAAGATATTCCAGTTTTTACGGAGATCACCGAAAACGCCCTTTTTGAAAAGGTACAGCAGATCTTCGAGTATTCTCTCCACAACGAAGCGATCAGCCGATTTCGCCGCATGATGACCATTGAACAATTCCGTTCACCGGAGTTGGCGACGCTCTACTCCAAACGATATGTGGAACGCATCCTGAACTATCACGCTGATATTTTCCGTACCCTGATCGCCTCCGGCGAGATCTGCGCAGAAAATCCGGATGCACTGGCCATGATGTATGTGGCTCCGGTAGTAACGCTCATAGGAGTTTGTGACCGCCAGCCGGAAAGAGAGCACGAGTGTTTGGATAAGCTCCAAAACCATGTGCGGCTCTTTTTTCGCATGGTTCATGGCAGCAGTTCGCAAAGAGGTGAAAGCCGTGAGTAAGTCGGATGAAAAATGGATCCTTTGCCCGGTTTGCGGAGCAAAAACACGGCTGCGACTCCTGCAAAGGACGGTGCTGAAGGACTTTCCGCTCTTTTGCCCCAAGTGCAAACAAGAGCGTATCATAAATGCGCAAAATTTTCAAATAGAAATCATCAATCAGCCAGACGCAAAGACGCAGTGCTGACCGCAATTTTTGTGGTCACGCACTGCATTTTTTTAGGAGGAAAACCATGAAAAAATCTTTGATACAAAAACTTGGACTATTGGGTGTTGTCAGCTTTCTTTCGTACACGGCGGCCGTGGTGTTTGCACCGCTGGCCTATCCAGGGTACAACTGGATGTCGCAGGCAGTCAGCGATCTGAGTGCTACCAATGCACCGTCGCTAGCACTGTGGAATCAGCTCAGTGCCTTTTACAATGTGTGCGAGGTTGTCTGTGCAACTGTTGTCTGCATCGGCATCCATGGGCAGAAAACCAAATTGCTCCGTTCCGGAATTTATCTGTTTGCCGTGATGGAGTGGATCTCAGCGGTCGGCTACCGGATGTTTCCACTCAGTGACAGCGGCTATGCCGGTGCGTTTCAGGATGTTATGCACATGGTCATCACCGCTTTAGTGGTGATGCTGTCCATCGTATCGCTGACCGTTATCATCGTCGCCGGAACGAAAAATAAAGCCTGCCGCTCTTACGGAGTATGCGCGGCGATCGCCCTCGGCATGATGCTCGTCGGCGCAATGGGCATGAAAATTGTACCGGTCGATTACTTCGGCATTGTTGAGCGCTTCAGCGTGTTTGCCGCGACGGGATTTAATGCAGCGCTGGGCATTCACCTGTTTTGTATGAAACCAAAAGAGATAGAGGAGTAAAATTTATATGAGTATCATTCCTTATGTGATAGAACAAACCAGCCGCGGCGAGCGGAACTATGACATCTTTTCTAGGCTGCTATCCGACCGAATCATTTTTCTCGGCGAAGAAGTGACGGACACATCTGCCAGTTCGATTATTGCCCAGATGCTTTTTCTAGAAGCACAGGATCCGGACAGAGATATTCAGCTTTATATCAACAGTCCGGGCGGATCGGTCACAGCCGGTTTTGCAATTTACGACACCATGCAGTATATCAAGTGTGATGTATCTACCATATGCATCGGTCTGGCCGCAAGCTTCGGCGCCTTCCTGCTGGCAGGCGGCGCAAAGGGCAAGCGGATCGCGCTTCCCAATGCAGAGATTATGATACATCAGCCGCTAATCGGCGGAAACGGTGTGCACGGCCCAGTTACGGACATTCAGATCGTATCTGAGCAAATGCAAAAAAACAAACAGCGGCTTACCCGCATTCTTTCAGAAAATACGGGAAGATCCTTTGCGGAGGTTGCCGCCGATACAGAACGCGACAATTATATGTCGGCGCAGGAAGCCCTTGCCTATGGGCTGATCGATAAAATCATTGATAAGAGATAAAGAGAAAAGCTATGTCAGAAACGAATATAACGATCCGCCTTGAAACTAAGAACGATTACAGAAAGATCGAAAACCTGCCTCGTGAGTCATTCTGAAATGTCTACCGCCCCGGCTGCATGGAGCACTATGTGCTGCAATACCATCGGAATGACCAAAATGCCTTTATCTGACTTCTTATGGTGGCAAAGGACCAGCAAGGAAAAGGGAGCAGCACTTTTATTGTGAAAGCAATATCTAAAACATTAAATGCCGAAAGATATATACGGATTATGTTGAACTATACCAAAACCAATCTATCTGCATAAAAATTTTGGCTCAAGCAGCATTTTTTGGTAACTGAAGCAAAGCTTGCGAAGGAATATTTTATACAGTTATTGAAGCAGAAAAAATGCTTTAGTTACACTTTGATAGTGTACGAAAAAAGTAATTTCAGTTTTCATAACCGCTGATAAAAGAAATGCAAGGATAAGCTATGGCTTTTGATTTTAAGAAAGAGTACAAAGAATTCTACATGCCAAAAACAATCCAGAGCTCGTAACAGTTCCGATGGCGAACTATATTGCTGTGTGCGAGACAGGCGATCAAAATCAAGAAGGCGGCGTTTATCAGCAGACCATCAGCGTTTTGTATTATACCGTTGCCTTTAATATTTTTATTAAGTTTCGTTACCTAAGGCAATATTATTTTCAAAAATTTTTTAAATAACTTTTTAGACAAATAAGCTCTGTCAGCAAACAATTTTTCATATAACTCTTTTGTTAATCGTGAAACGACTTGCCAATTCCTGTCATCAACATTGCCAAAAGTAAGGCAAACTGACAAAATTTCTTCCATATCATTGATAACCAAGTAAAGCTTGAAATCATAAAACCAGCCTGTAGAGCTTTTTCCACGCTGTGCAAAGTCTTTGAATACTTTATGGGAATAAATTCTATAAGAATTGTAAACATCCAGAGTGGTAGAATCAATAAAACTTATTCATGTACGCTTGCTAACTCTATACTTCAATAAGGTATAATGTTAATGGAACTATTGACATTTTCATAATTTCTACAAAGCGGTTATAGCTGACTATTTTAGGAAAATATCGCAAAATATTGCTAATAGTTCTTCCATGAAAATCTGTCCTTTCTTTTGGTTGGTGTTTGTTTTATGTTTCCATTATATCAAATCTTGGGCAGTTTTTCTTTTTTCTATTTTTTCATCGAACTCACGGATTTTAAAAAGACCTCCTGATATTCTTATTTGTGCAGTCGGCCAACCGCACTTCTATCATACCAGAAGGTCTTTTTACTATGTAATTTTTTACCTCCCTAGCAGAGCTAGGGTTTTATTTTGCTAAAGTTAACCAATAAAAAGTGTAGCAGATTTCTCTACTACACTTTTTAGTCCAACTTATTTTATGCACATAATTTGCTCCATTATTCGTGGCATCTTTATTATTCGTCCTTTTTATCAATATAATAAAGTTTTAACATATTTGTATCATGCCCAAGAGTAAGTACGCTCCTTGTCTTTTCGATCAGAAGCTTTAAGCCATATCCAAACATAGCACCGATAGTATACATTATAATATCATCTAAACATACTGAACCGGTATTAAGAACAAGTTGACAAAGCTCTAAGAATGCTCCACTAGCTATTCCTATAAGAATTATGGGAACAAGTCTGATTTTAGAGATAAATATAGGTAGGAAAAATCCTATCGGAATAAACAAGACGCAATGCCATAGAATATAGAAAATACCGGTAGTATGTTCCTCTGTTAAGCATTTTACTATCCGCATAAATGGCACAACTACAACCTGTCTGTCACCACTGAAATTACTATTAAACGGAAATATATCTTTACAAAAAATTATCATAACATAGATAATAAGCAATGCCATACTGCTCAGAAATAAAAACTTTGAAAAGCCATATCGCTTTTCTCTTGTATTCCATGAAGCAACTGCGAAAAGCTTTATGCTTGTAGTTATTGCAAATGGTATAAACCATATCAGCACCCATGAAATCATATCATAAAGCGTAAGTTCCTCGCCGAGTGGCTTTGAATTTCCGTTTATTGCTGAGGCTATGGTTTCAAATACAAACCGTATCGCTAAAAGACTCGTTGCCGTTATAAGTGCAACTCCCATAACGTCATATTTTTTTACAATCAAAAGTAAAACAACTGTAATTGCAACAGAAACAGAAAGAACATATAGTAACCAGAATTGCTGTTCGCATTGAACCTTAGCTTCTGTCGGAAGCAAAAAGAGCATAAGCCCTGCGGCTAATGCAAGGAAAAAATGCCCTATAGGCAACTTTTTCCCTTTTAAAAAATTCATAGCCTGCTCCTTTCACTATCAAGATAATCCTGTAAAATAATAACCGCCGCAACGCTGTCAACAACAGCCTTACGCTTTTTTCCTCTTGTATTGGTTTCGTTTAAGTATTTGTGAGCGGTCATAGTCGTACCACGCTCGTCCTGCATAATAAGCTCTAAACCCGTTTTTTGCTTCAAAAGCTCACCAAAGCTTCTTGCATTTTTAGCACTGTCGCCCTCAGAACCGTCCATATTTTTAGGAAGTCCGAGGACAATTTTTTCCGCTTTAAGTTCCTTTGCTTTCTCTGCAATCTTATCTGCAAGCACTTCGGGATTTCTTTCTGTAATCACACCAACAGGTGATGCAAGAAATCCGCTCTTATCGCATACAGCTAAGCCCGTTCTGACTTTTCCTAAATCGACCGACATTATAATCATAACGATATTTCCTTTGAATATATTATTTTCCGAACCGAGCTATAACTGTTCTGCAAGCTCGTTTAACTACTGTATATCCTTGAGATGCTCTGTATCATTTTCAGTTACGACTTCAATCCAATCATCATCAGCAACAATGGTGCTTATCGCACAATTTGTTCCCCAAGGCACTGTTTTAAGCTCATCAATCGGCTTTCCATAGGCATTGCAAAGCATATTTCTTATAGCACAGCCATGCGATACAACGCATACGCATTTGCCCTCATTGTTATCAATAAGCTTTCTCAACATTCTGCCGGCACGCTGATAAACGCTTTCCATTCCTTCGCTTTTTTCGGGATTAAAGCGTTCTGGGTGATTATCCCAGTTATCGCTCTGTTCAGGAAAAAGTCTTACAATATCCTTTATATACATTCCGTCCCAGATTCCTGCGTCTATTTCCATAAGGTCATCATCAAGAATGATTTTATCCTCAGAAATATTATGGCTTTCCGCAATACTTTTAGCCGTAACAAATGCACGTTTCAAGGGACTTGAATAAACAACATCTATCGGCTCATCTTTAAGCTTGTTTACAGTAGCCTCAATCTGTCTTTTACCCTTTTCGGTAATCTCTGTATTTATTCTTCCCTGAAAAAATCTCTTTTCGTTTCCCTCTGCCTGACAATGGCGGACTAAAATTATCTTTGTCATTACTATTCTCCCCTATACCAACGACTATATGAATCATCAACTCAGCCTGTTATAACAGTACCTGTAAGTTCTGTTACAGACTTCATACCGTTTCTATCGAGATAATCATTCAAGCCTTGTCTGATTTTTACTGGAGAATATGGGTCTGTGAAAAGTGCTGTACCGATTTGAAGTGCGTCTGCACCTGCCATAAGCATTTCAACAGCATCTTTCCAAGTAGTAATACCGCCCATTCCTATTATAGGAATATCAACAGCATTAGCAACCTGCCATACCATTCTTACTGCAACAGGAAATACAGCCGGACCTGACATACCGCCTGTAATATTTCTTATAATTGGTCTGCGTGTATTTATATCAATTCTCATACCTGTTAGAGTGTTTATAAGGGAAAGTGCGTCTGCACCCTCTGCCTCTGCTGCTTTTGCTATGGAAGCTATATCAGAAACATTCGGTGAAAGCTTAACTATAAGTGGCTTTTTGCAATATTTGCGTACAGCCTTTGTAATAGCACCAACGGATTCGCAAGAAGTACCGAACTGAACTCCGCCCTCTTTGACATTTGGGCAAGAAATATTCAGTTCAATCATATCAATATCAGTGTCGGAAAGTCGCTCAGCCATTTTGCAGTAATCTTCCTGAGTGCTTCCTGCAACATTTGCAATTATAACTGTGTTCTGCTCGCGAAGCCAAGGCAAGTCCTTTTCTATAAAATGCTCTACACCGGGGTTTTGAAGTCCGACCGCATTAAGCATACCTGATGGAGTTTCTGCTATTCTTGGCGGAGGGTTTCCCAAACGCTCCTTAAGGGTAATTCCCTTACAAGAGATTCCTCCCAATTCTTCAAGCGGATAGAACTCGCTGTATTCGTGGCCAAAACCGATAGTTCCCGAAGCTGCTATAATCGGATTCTTAAATTCTACACCTGCAATATTTACGCTTAAATCTGCCATCAGAATACAACCTCCTCTGCATTAAATACAGGACCATTTTTGCAAACATGCTTATAGCCTTGTGTGCCGTCTTCTCTATTGACAAGTACAGCACAACCTAAGCAAGCACCAACGCCGCAAGCCATTCTTTCCTCCAAAGAAATCTGGCAAGGCACACCTGCTTGACGAGCAATTTCTGCAACGCCTCTGAGCATAACCATTGGTCCACAAGCACAAACCATATCAGCATTTCCTATAACATCTTTCAGAGCCTCTGTAACAAAACCCTGTCTACCTGCCGAGCCATTATCTGTCATAAGAATATGTTCGTCGATTGATTTAAAATCTTTCTCAAGTATAACGGCACTCTTATCTCTGAAACCTGTAATAGTAACTGCATTATTGCTCTGTTTTGCCGCATATAACATAGGAGGTACACCAATACCTCCGCCGATAAATACTGTTCTTTGGTCCGGCTCTATCTTAAAGCCATTTCCCAAAGGAGCAATCATATCGACCTCTCCGCCAACTTCTGTTTGCGAAAGTATATCAGTACCCTCTCCACGAACCTCGAATACAAGACGAAACTCTGAACCGTTTATATCACAAATTGAAATCGGACGGCGGAGAGTTTTTCCCGGAACACGAATATGGACAAATTGTCCGGGCTTAGCAATTTCTGCAAGCTCTTTATTCAGAATTCTAAAATCAAAAATTGTGTCAGTCAGCTGAGTTTTCTTAACCAGCGGACATGGACGGGCATCGTATTTCATCAAATTCAATCCTTTCGGTATGATATAAATTGATTATAGCATATTTTTCCGTTTGAGGGAACATCTTTTTGAAATTCTAAGCAAAATTTAATTGCTAATTAACAGGAGCTTGATAAAAATTAAAAGTTTCGCTCAAGCCTTTTTAAAGGCTTGTAGTTTCCAAAGATGCTTACCTACAACAGAGCCTTTGGGTACAAATTCACAGCAAGGACGCACAATCACTCAATAAATCTTGTATAAACTAACATTTAGCTTTCATACAAAAAGTGCAGCAGATTTCTCTGCTACACTTTCTCACACAATTTTTAATTTTTTTTATTTTGGATATAATATTCGCAAAAACCATTCATACAACATTTATCGCATTTGGGTTTTCGTGCGTCACAGACAGCCCTGCCGTGAAGCACAAGTCTATGACAAAAGTCATTACTTTCTTCTGACGGAAGAACATCTCTCAATATCTTTTCTATCTTAGTTGCATCCTTAATTGAATGAAATCCAAGCTTTGATGTTATTCTTATGCAATGAGTATCGACAACCACAGCAGGTTTTCCGAAAATATCCCCCACAACCAAATTTGCTGTCTTTCTTCCTACACCCGGAAGCTTTATTAGCTTTTCGATTGTATCAGGTACTACTCCGCCAAAATCTGAAACAAGCATCTTACACATAGCAACTATATCTCTCGCCTTAGTTTTATAAAGTCCGCAGGAATGAATATATTTTTCCACCTCAGACACATCGGCTTCTGCGAAATCTTCCGCTGTTTTAAAACGTTCAAATAATGCCGGAGTAACCATATTTACTCTTGCATCTGTGCATTGTGCAGCAAGCCTTGTCGCTATAAGAAGCTGTAATGGCTCAGTATAAACAAGCGAACATATCGCATCAGGATATTCTTTTTTTAAAGCCTCAACCGCAAGCAATGCTCGCTGTTTTGAATCCATCTAATCACCTTTATTTTGATTTCTTTTCTTTGAGGTCTACTTTTCTTATTTCAGAACGCATTTCAAGTATCTTGCTCGGAATAACTGAAAAGCTATCGGCACCATATTTCAAGAATTTTTCTGTAAGTCGTTTATCAGCGGCAAGGTCACCACATATCCCAACAGGAATTTCCGCCTTATGAGCGTTTTGTATGGTAAGCTTAATAAGCCTTAGAACCGCTTTATGTGCTGTTATATAGAAATTTATAAGGTCCTCATTATTTCTGTCAACAGCTAAGGTATATTGAGTTAAATCATTAGTGCCTATGCTTATAAAATCTACCATTTCGGCAAGAATATCGCTTATAACCGCCGCCGCAGGTGTTTCTACCATTATTCCTATTTGTGTTGACGGGTCATAATTTATACCCTCTCGCTTTAATTCATCACGAACTTCTTTAGCTGTCTTTTTGAATGAGCGTACCTCGCTTACAGATGATACCATAGGAATACATATAGAAACCTTGCCAAAAGCTGAGGCTCTGTATATAGCTCTTAACTGCATTTTAAGTATGCTTTGATTTTCAAGGAGAAGTCTTATTCCTCGCATACCCATAGCAGGGTTATTTTCCTTTGATATATTAAAATAGCTACACTCCTGTTCCGGAAGCATATCGAGCATACATATTCTCGTAACCTTTTTTCCCATAGTTTTTGAGATTGCTCTATATGCCATAAATTGCTCTTCTTCACTTGGTAAAGAGGCTCTACCCGCAAAAAGAAAATCACTCTTTAAAAATCCTATACCCTCTGCATCATTATCTATTGCAACTTGAGCGCCGTCTATAGAACCTATTGTTGCCAAAAGTCCTATTTTCTTTCCATCTAAAGTTACGGTAGGAAGATTTTTTTGACTATTAAGCATATTGCGATATTCTTCATATCTTTGTTTCTTAGATTTGTATTGCAAAAGCAAGCCTTCCGGTGGGTCGACATATAGTATTCCCTGCTCTCCGTCAAGAATAGCATACCTGCCATTCAGACGCTCTAAAACCGCAGTAGTATTAGACATAGAAGGTATACCCATAATCCTTGATATAATAGACGCATGAGAAGTAAAAGAACCAACATTAGTAACAATACCAAGAATATTTTCTTTCTTAAAAGAAAGTGTATCGCTTGGATAAAGCTCTCTTGCTGCAATAATAAGAGGTTCAGTTATATTAACCTTATTTGCCTCATTTTCTGACATAAGCACATTGAGTAATTTATTAGATAAATCAACAATATCATCTGCACGCTCTCTCATATAATCATCTTCTAAGTTAGCGAAGATATTATAAAAATGCTCATAAGTTTTTTTAACCGCATATTCACAATTCATATGTTGATTTACTATTATATTTTTCGAATAATCTCTAAGGGAATTATCATTCAAAAGCATCTGATGAAATTGAAAAATCAAGGCGTTTTTATTTCCAATACTCTCTTTCGCCCGTTCATTCAAAACAGTTAGCTGGTCATAAACTATATCTATTGCTTCCATCAGTCTTGCCATTTCTTTTTCTGTATCTTGTATTGTATATCTTGGGATATTTTTCTTAGGATTGTTCAAATAATGAATCTTTCCGATAGCGTAACCCATAGATATAGCCGTTCCTTCAAATTTCAGCATAAAATTCACCACCTGTCATTTGCCGACAAAATACCGGTTTCACTTCGGAAGTTTAATATGTTAAGTTTGAATGTTATATCACACGAAATTATATATTTTCTATTGTATAGATTTTTTAAAAATAAATTTCCGAATTTACACCAAGATAAGTTCGACGAAATTTTAAAAAGCATAATATTTATCAAACAATACTATTTTATTATGCAATAATATTTATCTACCACTATAAAAATATAGTTTCTCAATTTCCTTAATCTTATTAAACACGATTTCATTCAATTTGTCAATACTTACAGAAAACTTTACATTTTCCGCTATCACATTCGTGCGGTATGCTATATCAAGTTGAAGACTTTTAGTATAAACTAACAAAAATTAAATTATAATATTGTATAAAAATACAGAATAATTTTGTTATTTTTTACTGATTTCTGCTAAAAATCAAAATGTTTTTATCAATAATATTTAAAGATGATATATAAAAAAAGCACAGCCCGAAACCCGAGCTGTGCTGAATATAGATAAATAGCTAATTTAATAATAGAATTTCAGAATTAAGACAAAGATTATTTTTCTTTAGTATCAACCTCTGTTTTAACCATATTGATAAATTCATCAACAGGAGTATTAGGCATCTCGCCTCTTTTTCTTGAACGAATTGTAACTGTATTAGAGGCAACCTCATTATCACCGATAACAAGAATATATGGTATCCTCTCAAGTCTTGCATTCTTAATCTTAGGGCCGATATTTTCTTCTCTGCTATCAACAGTTACTCTCATTCCGAGTGCTGTCAGCTTATCTGCGATAGACTGTGCATATTCGTTATGAACTGACTTGATAGGAAGAAGTCTTACCTGCTCAGGTGCAAGCCAAAGTGGAAGTACACCATTAAAACGCTCAAGCATATAAGCAAGAGTTCTTTCATAGCAACCAAGTGAAGTTCTGTGAATAATATAAGGAATTTTCTTTTGACCGTCCTTGTCGATATAGTACATTCCAAATCTTTCTGCCTCAAGCATATCAATCTGAATGGTAACGATTGTATCTTCCTTACCGAAAACATTCTTATACTGAATATCAAGCTTAGGACCATAGAATGCAGCCTCGTCAATACCGATTTCGTAATCGAGTCCAATATGGTCGAGAATCTTCTTCATAACAGCCTGAGATTCTTCCCACTGTTCCTTTGTACCTTCATACTTATTATTCTTATTTTCAGGGTCCCACTGAGAGAATCTGAATGTGCAGTTCTCAAGAAGACCTACTGTATCAAGGAAATATTTTGCAAGCTCAAGGCAGTTCTTAAATTCTTCCTCAAGCTGGTCAGGACGGAGAATATAGTGTCCCTCAGAGATTGTAAATTGACGAACCCTGATAAGTCCGTGCATTTCGCCACTTGCTTCATTTCTGAAAAGTGTAGATGTTTCTGTCAATCTCATAGGAAGTTCTCTGTAAGAACGCTGTTTATTGAGGAATACCTGATACTGAAATGGGCAAGTCATAGGACGAAGTGCAAAGCACTCTTTCTCCTCGTCATATGGGTCACCAAGAACAAACATACCATCAAGATAGTGGTCCCAGTGTCCTGAAATCTTATAAAGTTCTCTCTTTGCGAGAAGTGGTGTTTTTGTCAACAAGCAGCCCTTTGATTGCTCAACATCTTCAACCCATCTCTGGAGCAGCTGAATAACTCTTGCACCCTTAGGAAGAAGTACAGGAAGTCCCTGACCTACATAGTCAACAGTTGTGAAGTACTCAAGTTCTCTGCCTATCTTGTTGTGGTCACGCTCCTTAGCCTCCTCAAGCATCTTGAGATGTTCCTCAAGCATAGATGCCTTAGGGAAAGAAACACCATAAACTCTGCAAAGCTGGCGATTATTTTGGTTTCCACGCCAGTATGCACCAGTACAGGCTGTGAGTTTAATAGCCTTTACAGGAGCAACAGACATAAGGTGAGGACCTGCACAAAGGTCTATAAATTCGCCTTGCTTATAGAAACTGATTGGCTCTCCCTTATCTGCGTGTTCCTTGCAAAGCTCAACCTTATATGGCTCGTCTTTTTCCTCAAGAAGTTTAACAGCCTCATCAGGAGAAAGCTCAAACTTTTCAAGCTCAAGTCCTTCCTTAACGATTTTCTTCATCTCCGCTGTAATCTTTTCTAAGTCCTCAGGAGAGAATGGTTTTTCTACATCGAAATCATAATAAAAGCCTGTGTCAATCGCAGGGCCAATAGCAAACTTTGCCTCAGGATATAATCTCTTAACAGCCTGAGCAAGAATATGAGATGTAGTATGCCAGAAAGCCTTTTTACCATCAACATTATCAAAAGTGAGGATAGCAAGCTCACAATCCTCTGTAAGTGGAGTTCTTACATCACAGACATTACCATTAATCTTACAGGCACACATAGACTTATAAAGTCCTGCACCAAGTGACTTTGCAACCTCTGCAACTGTTGTTCCGCTCTCATACTCTTTAACAACTCCGTCTTTAAGCATTACCTTAATCATTTTTCAACAGCTCCTTATTAAAATAGAATTTACCAAACAGACAAAATAAAAACCGCCCCAAAACATCACTAAGGATACATTGGGACGGGGAATTTTCACCGTGGTTCCACCCAAGCTTAACGGATAATATAATAAAAATCCGTCATCTCGTTAATGTCCATAACGCAGGCAGGCGTTACTGCTTATTTCGCAGTAATGTTCAAAGGCGGTGTCGTTAATCATAGTTTCCACAAAGGCTTTCAGCCGATGACCTCTGCTCTCTTTTGAAACCGTATTTGAAAAACGCTTCCTTATCATTACATTTAATCTATTTGATTTCTAATGCTAATATAACACTTTAAAAATGCTTTGTCAATAGATTTTTTTAATCTCATTTCTTAGTTGTAATAGATAAAGTTTTTGAAGCATCTCCTTTTAAAGTACCGCTATTTGTGCTCTTAAAGGCCATAACTTTATAACTATATTTTGTATTTGAATTAAGACCAGTCACTTTTACAGAAAGGCTATTTGCACTATTCAGTGTTATAAGCGTTTTATATCTCTTTGATTTTGCATCATATTTATATACATAATAGCCTGTAGCTCCTGAAACTTTATTCCATTTAAGAGTTATTGTATTTTTAGTAGCTGTTCCTGTAAACTTATCTGTCGCTTTAAGAAGTGTTGAGCAATTTATATTATTAGCATAGCTTGAGTTTATAACATTATTATTTGATTTATAATAGGCAGTGACTCTGTAAGAATAAATTTTATTCGGAGTCAATCCGCTATCTATGAAAGAAAGTACCGAACCTCCCTCAATAGTTTTTATTTTTTTATAAGTACCGTTGCTGTCTTTGCGATATATATAATATCCGCTTGCATTTTTACTTTTACTCCATTGAATTTTAATTTTATTAGATGTACGACTTCCAAGCTTAGCATTTTGCGGAACGCTCGGAATCATACCCTTTGCCTCACTGCTTGTCCTTATTACATCAACATTATTGTTACTTGATTTACCTGTAATATCAATTTGACCTTTTTGGTTATTACTTGAATTACATGAAGTTACTTTATTCGATTTACTGCTTCCTGAAATTGTAATTCCGTAATCATTATTAGCTAAGAAAGAAGATGGATTTACAGTGTTATTGTTAGAATTATAAATCAAAATACCATTTCCGCCATTGTTTTTAGAAACATTATTTGTAAGTATATTATTTGAGCTTGAACCACGTATAGCTATTCCGCTCTTTTTGTTTGAATCAGCACTTACATCTGTAACTTTATTACCGCTTGAAGAACTACTTAGCGCAACTCCATAATTACCATTACCCTTAATTTTGCTTATATTCTTTATAGTATTTGCATTGCTTGAATTTAAAGAAATCCCATTTACAAGGTTTCCGAAAACGCTACCGCCTATAATCTGATTTTCATTTGAATAAGTATTAAGTGAAATACCGCTTCCGGTACATTCGGTAACAGTATTTGTCTTTATAATATTTTTATCGCTTGCCGAAAGATGTATACCATTTCCGCCGGAACCGTTAATTTTATGGCAATTATTATTTTCTATTCTATTACCATTACTTTGTTTTAGATAGATACCTCTGCTATCTTCACTTCCTTTAGAATTTGAAAAATCTATTACATTTTCATAGATTTTACTATCATTCATTAATCTTCCGGAAATTCCGGCATTAACCTTGCCAAATGCAGTAATATTATTATCAGAAATATTCACATCCTCAACATAGTAATTTTCTTCCGGAAGTGAATTTTTATTATTTGATTCTGTAATAGTCATACCCCATGCACGAATACCAAAAACATATGGAAGATTTGTATCTGCATTTTTACTTAATGATATAATATTTTTTGAGATAGTTGCTTTAGCATTTGAATCTATTTTTGCATTGCCAACCTTAGGATTATTATACAAATTTGGTTCCATATACTTAAAATCCACACCAGAACCTACATTTTTCATAGTATTGCCTGATATATTACAATTTTTCCAGTTTAGTGCAATAACTGATTGTTGTGTAATATCTTCAAAAATATTGTTTGTAACCTCTATATTTTCAAAATAAACTCCGTTTACGGCAGTATGATTTCCCACACCTCTGTTTACATTCTTAAATTTATTATTCGATATTTTCACATTTATACAAGGCGTATCATCAAAAGCAGGATATCCTATAAAAACATCAGAACTATACATAACATCAAGCTGAATCGCTTCTTTGCCGCCAGAAATGCCACCGTCCTTATAACCTTCAAAAGTACAGTCTGTGATTGTAACGCCATCAATACCTCCAAGCTCCACATGATGTGAACCTACATTATTGGTTACAGAAAGATTCTCAAGTGTTATATTGGTAGCGTGTGCAAATCTAAAGCTTGAAAATACCTTGCACTTTCCTTCTCCATATTTAGGACTTTCTGAATTTCCGTCCCAGATTCCGCCAACAATCTTAATATTCTTATATCCTGAATATCCATAAAGTTGATTTCCACCTCTTGGAAAAGCTGTCCTTAGCATACCTCCTGAAAGGTTTTGCTTGATTATATGAGCCCCTACTGCATAAATCTGTGTATTACTATAAATCTCAAGTGTGGAAGAAATAGTATAAGTACCCTTAGGAATAATAATTCTATACGGTACACTATCCATCGCAAAATCTCTTGCGACATTAAGGGCCTGTTGAACTTTAGATGTAATATCCGAACCACTTTTTGCTTCAATTTGAATATCAATAGTTTTTATGATTTTATCCGGTACAGTATTTTGTGTGACTATTGATTTCGAAGTATCATTGTCTGTTTTTGCATTTGCAGTTATAGGAACTGCCTGAATCATAGTTGCTGCAACTAATGCTGCCAAAATAATTTTAAATTGTTTCATTAAATCTCCTCATAAATAATATAATAACAGCTTAAAAAATCGTACAAGAACATTATATACAATATTTACATATTTTTCAAGAATTTGTTAATAAAAAAATATGCAATTTAGTACAAATTTTTCAATAAATTTTTGTCACCGCTCTGTCGAAACTTTGAATTTATAGAGGTATTATGTTATAATTAAATTAGATGCTTTTTATGGGGGTAAATTTATGAAAAAGCAATATCTTGATGAATCCTTTGAACTTTTACAGCAATTTCTAAGCTATATGCAGAATGTAAAAGGCCGCTCAGAAAATACTGTCAATGAATACTTTATTAGTTTGCGTACATTTTTCAGATATATGAAAAAGCACAAGGGAATCGTAGACCAAAATATCGACGAAGAAAAAATCACAATAGATGATATAGACCTTGATTTCATAAAAACAATCAGTTTTAATGATATAAGCTATTTTATGAACTATTGTATCAATGCACGACATAACGGAGCGGCGGCCCGTGCAAGAAAATCTTGTGCGATAAGAGTTTTTTTCAATTTTTTATATCAAAAGCTTAATTTAATCGAATACGACCCCTCTAAGGGACTTGATACCCCAAAATTATCAAAAAAGCTTCCGAAATTTCTATCTTTAGAGCAAAGCATAGAACTTCTCAATACTGTTGACGGAAAATATAAAGAGCGTGATTATTGCATATTGACACTATTTCTGAATTGTGGTATGCGTCTTTCTGAGCTTGTCGGAATAAATCTCACCGATATAAACTATGAAGAAAAAACTCTAAGGCTTTTCGGTAAAGGTAGTAAGGAACGAATAGTTTATCTGAATGAAGCCTGTATATCTGCAATTAAAGACTACCTCCCCCTTCGCCCTAATGGAAGCATTAAGTCATCTAAGGATAAAAACGCTCTGTTTATCAGCAGAAATGGAAATAGAATAAGCCCTAAAACTGTTCAATGGCTTGTCAAAAAATATCTTTCCGAAATCGGTCTTACATCATTAAATGGTTCTACAGGATATTCTGTTCATAAACTAAGGCATACCGCCGCTACTCTTATGTATCAGCACGGAAATGTTGATATTCGAATACTCAAAGATATTCTTGGTCACGAAAGTCTCAGCACAACAGAAATCTATACACATCTTTCAAACACACAAATGGAAAAAGCTGCTGAAAGCAATCCTCTTTCCAAAATCAAAAAAAGAAAAGATTAAAAATAAAAGACAGTACAACTTGTCCATAGTTTACAAATTGTACTGTCTTATTTATTTTCTTAAAATGTATTAATTTTATTCAGTCGTATCCGAATTATTATATCCGCAGTGGCAAATAGAAACAAAGTTATTGTTAAGTTTTCCGCACTGAGGGCATTTCCAAGCATTTGATTTAGGAATGAATGAAGTATCTTCTTCCTTAGTAGTTGCTCCGAAATCAAAATCAAACGGCTTTGTTTCACCACAACCACAAGTACCAACATAGTTATGATTATATTTTCCGCATTTTGGGCATTTCCAGAATTTAGTCATATCAATTTCTTGCTTAACTTCCTCTTCTTTCTTCTTGCGTCCGAAGAATGACCTCTTTTCCGGTTTTGTTTGAACCGACTGCGGCCCTGATTTCTTAGGCTCGTTTGAAGCTGATTTACCAAAGCCTAATTTATGTTCACCAAATTTCAAATCACGAATCTTTTCTTTATCAACTGAAGAAATTTCCATTGGAGCAGGTTTAGGCATATCTGTACCTATTTCTCTTTGAGGTTTAGATTCAATATCAACCGCTCTCATAGGAGCAAATGGCGGAAGATTATTTGAATTATCAGAGTTCAAACCACCTACCAATGGATTTACTGTGAAGCCATCAGGCTTAACATAACCGCATCTGCAATCAGTTATAAAATTCGCATGTAAAGCGCCACACTTAGGGCATCTCCATGCGTTTGATGGTGTTTCTTCATGTGCTGGCTTTGTTTCAGGCTTAGACTCCGAGCTATTATCTGTTGACATAAAACCAAAATTATCTAAAGGCTTAGATGCGCCACAGCCACAAGTACCAACATAATTAGCATTAACACGACCACATGATGGACAACGCCATTTGTTTGTCATATCAACTTCTTTTGAAGTATTCTCTTCCTCTTCTTTCTTGCCACCAAACAAACGAGATTTTCTATGTTTTACAGGTATAGGAGGAATATCTGCTTCACTTACTTTAGGTTTTGATTCAAAAGGCATCGGAGTAGTTTCCACTGATTTTGCAACCTCAACCGGTTTTTCAGCTTCAACCGGATTTTCAGCCTCAACTGGCTTTGCAACCTCAATCGGATTTTCAGCCTCAACTGGCTTTGCAACCTCAATCGGATTTTCAGCCTCAACTGGCTTTGCAACCTCAACCGGATTTTCAGCTTCGACTGGCTTTTCAACCTCGACTGGCTTTTCAACCTCGACTGGCTTTTCAGCCTCAACTGGTTTTTCAACCTCGACTGGTTTTACAACCTCGACTGGTTTTACAGCTTCGACTGGCTTTTCAACCTCAAATGGTTTTACAGCCTCGACTGGTTTTACAGCTTCGACTGGCTTTTCAACCTCAAATGGTTTTACAGCCTCAACCGGCTTTTCAACCTCGATTGGTTTCTCAGGCTCACTCGCAACTTCAAAGCCATAAGGGTCTTCTTCATCAACAATAGCCTCTAAAACATCATAATCTTCCTGAGCTTCTTTAATAGACTTCTGTATAAAATCAGGGATAATATTATAATCTGGTTCAGGCTCTTCTGTTGGCACAAAATCAATTGGAGCATTTATACCCGGAATAACAGGCCTTACAAGACTTTGATATTCATTTGAAGAGGTTTGAATATCAGAAACATCTATCTGCAATTTTTTATCATCAGATTTTGGTGCTTCTATCTTTTCAATAGGCGGTTCGGCAAGTTTAGGCTCTCTTATATCTACAACTGGTATAGGCTCTTTTTTCTTTTCAAAATCAAGTATGTCAGGTTCTATATCCAAGAAATCAGGGTCCTCTGGCACAAAATCAAAAGCTACTCTTTTTTCTGCAATAGTTGAAATAAATTTTTTACACTTAACATGGTCTGGGTGATTCTGATAGAATTTCAAAGCTCCGGGAGATTTAAAAACAGAATATAGAACAACATCATATTCCGATGAGGAATCTAAATTGTAGCCAAGTTCAACAGACTCAAGACCTTTAATCCTTCCGTCCAATGAATAAAGCATCTTGACCATTTGTTCCATATTTTTTTCTTTATCTTCATTGTCTTTGATTTTCCAAAAAACAATATGTTTTAACATATTGATCCTCCTAACAATAAAGTTTTTAAAACAATTCAAGTACCATAAATTTTACCATATTTTATTAATAACTTCAAGCACTTTTGAATAATTTTAATATATTTTTATTTCAAGACAAAAATCAAATTTATTTTATCTATATTATTCTATAAAAGCATTTTAGAAAGCAATTTTGCACTCTCCATAAGTTCTGAAACATTGTTAAAATTAGTTCTATAAACTTCTATAATAATATCTCCGTCGTAACCAATCTTTTTACATTCTAAAAAAAATTCTTTATAATTAAAGTTTCCGCAAAACGGAAGAAGACAATCTTTTTCGTCCATATGGTCATTTATATGAATATGTTTCAAGCCATCTCCCATTGAATTTAGAATTTCAAAGGGGCTATATCCCGAACGCACAGCTTGTTTTAAATCGAGCGTAAATTTTGCATTATCCGGAATTATTCTTTTCATAGCTCTTATAAAATCAGGCGATGACGCACGAAATTTATTTACATTTTCGTGCAGAATATCTACTCCAAAATTCTCTCCCCTTTTTGCAAGAATTTCAAAGCGTCTGCAATATTCTTCATCAGAAAGTTTATATCTATCCGGAAAAGCACCTCCATGAAGTATAAGTTTTTTGGCGCCTAAAATTTGAGCCGCCTTATAAAATTTCTCGTAAAAATCAACAGTATCATAAAATCTCCGTTCATAATTTGAAAAAAACAGAAATGGCTCTATTCTCGATAAAAAAGGATGTATAGACACAACCTCACAATCATATTTCAGAATATATTCATGAAGTTCTTCAAGATATTCAGGCTCAAGTTCAGAAAATGAATTGAAAAAAATTTCTATTATGCGAAATCCATTTTCTATAAGCGTAGCTACGGCATTTTCTGTTTCCATAGGATATAAACAAGCTGTCGACGCACCAATTCTCACAACTTTCTCTCCAAACTTATAAATTTTATTATAATTTTATGATATATTTAGGTTTTATTCAAGCTTTTTTTCAAAAATATGCTAAAAACCCCTCGCCTTTTGGCAAGAGGTTTTCTCTGATTTATTAAGAGTTTGAACTTGTTTAAGATTTGCTTGATTCCGCACTTGAAGAACCATCTATTGTATATGAATATTCTTTTGCCTGAACAAGCTTGTAATTTGATGGATAATCAAATTCTCCATTAGGAATTTCATGTGTCATAGAAGCAATTCTGAGGGAATAATAATCATTTCCGTTAATAATTTTCATTCCCTTGAATTCTTTGTTATCGAAATAATATCTTACATGCTGTTCCTCAGCTTTTGAAGCATCAGAAGATGTTGAAGACGATGAGGAGGCTAAGATTTTATATTCTTCATATTCCATTTCCTTATCGCCAAATTTTTCCTTTCCACTCTTAATCATTTCTATATCGGTAATATAGAAAAGCTGTGCAAGATATTCTGTATAGTTTTCTGCATAGCCTTCCTCAAACTCAGACCAAGTTACAGTCTTTTCTGTATCATCAATAACATAGCCCTTGTTATCCTTAATGATAGATTTGCTAAGATTATCCTTAGAGTCGCCTGTTGCCGCAGAAATATCATTTCCTTCACGAGTTATTATAACAATCTTAGATTTATCAGATGTGGTTGTAGACATATCAATCTCAAGACGATATTTATCCTCGTCAAGCTCTACAAAGAAATTATGTAAGCCATCTTTGAGCAAAGCTCCTGCAGCCTTTGCCATAGAAGCGTTTGAAAGCTTGTTTGTATTAGAAGTTTCTGAGGAAGATGCGGTTTCTGAAGATTTACTTTCTGATTTTGAAGAACTGCTATCAGTTTCAGAAGAAACCTTACTTCCTGAATTTGAATCTGAGGAACTCTTGTTTCCACTCTCTGATGTAGAACTTGATGTTCCGCCTTCTGCTTTAGAAGTGTTTGTTTCAGTTGCAGAATTATTATTGCAAGCTGCAAAAGAAGTTAGAATAAGTGCTGATAATATAATTGCAAAAAATCTTTTCATTTTAATACTCCTATTTTAGTTTGATGAAGTTGAAGATGATGTTGAAGAAGCAACTGAATCCTCAGAAAGTTCACTTCTCTCTGTAAGTTTATAATCTGATGGATATTCAAAATCAGAATCACTTACATTTTGGCTAAGCTCAAGAATCATTGTTGTATAGTAATAATCTCCCTGTGTATGCTTTAAGCCTGCCAACTTTCCGTCACTATCAAAATAATATCTTGCCCTTACAACGCTATTTTCTCCCGATGATTCAGAAGATGTCGTTGATGATGCAGAACTGGCATTCTCAGGTTCTTTATATTCTTCGTAATCATATTCCTTGCCATTTATTGTTTCTTTGCCACTTCCGCAAAGTTCAAGCGTGTTGATATAGAAAATATTTGCGGTATAAACTGTAAAGTTATCAACAAGGCCTTCCTCTACATTTGCCCATGTTACAGTCTTTTTGTTGTCATCAACTTCATAGACTTTATTATCTTTAACTATTTGGAGATTTGCGTCATAGTCTTCTGTTTCCATAAATGAAGATATTTTGTCGCCACTTCTCTTAACAGTATTTACACCTTTAACAACCTTGCCATTCGTAGATTCTGTAAGATATTCAACAGAATACTTTATGAGATATTTTTCTGAATCCATTGTGTTCATAAATTCCTGCAACGCCGGCTTTAAAAGCGGTCCACAACTGTCTGGAATTTTCAAATCTGAAATTGAATACTTAGTAGATTGGCTTGTTTCAGATGATGTGGTGCTTGATTCTGAATTTGATGTAGTCTTTGATTCGGCTTCTGATGCAACGCTGCTTTCTGCGGAAGATGATGTATTAGTAGATTCAACAGAAGATTCTTCATTGGAGCTACCATTACAAGCTGTAAACGACATAGCAATCATCGCTGCCATAATTAGTGCAAGTGATTTTTTTATCAAGTAAATAACCTCATTTCATTTATTGCATATTTCAACAAAAATTTTAAAAATCTATATTTTATAATATCATTCATAAATTTGTGTGTCAATACACAAAAAAAGAACAATTCGTAAATTATGAGTAATAAAGAACTATTAACAACGCAAGTAAAAAGGGCCTTGGCAAAAGCCAAAACCCCTATTATCATATAAAATTTGACATTTCTAAATCTTTTTTCAATCTTGCAATTATCTTTTTTTCAAGCCTTGATATGTAAGACTGAGAAATTTTCAGCTTATCTGCAACCTGTTTTTGAGTATGCTCGCATTTACCATTCAAACCAAATCTGAGTTCCATAATCTCCCGTTCTCTTGCTGATAGCTTATCTACAGCCATAAGTAACAGCTTATGTTCGGATTCGCGCTCAATATTGCAGTTTACACTATCTTCATCACAACTCAATATATCTGAAATAAGAAGTTCGTTGCCGTCCCAATCAACATTAAGCGGTTCATCTATAGAAATTTCGTTTTTTTGCTGTGAACTTTTTCTAAGAAACATAAGAATTTCATTTTCGATACAGCGAGAAGCATAGGTCGCAAGCTTAATGTTTTTTTCGGGATTAAAGGTTCTCACCGCCTTTATAAGACCTATCGTGCCAATAGAAATCAAATCCTCTACGCTTGCCGATTTTGATTCAAACTTCTTTGCAATATACACTACAAGCCTTAAATTATGCGTAATCAAAGTTTCTCTTGCTGATTCGTCGCCCTCGGCTAATTTTTTCATTACCAACTCTTCCTCGTTTTTTTTGAGTGGTGCAGGAAGTGTTTCTGAACCGTTTATATAATGAACCTCACCGAATTTTGAAAGCTTATACTTTAGCAGCTTAAATTTGACTATACATATAATTTTCTGAAAAATATTCATACTGTTTTCCTCCGCTAATTTAATATAATTTCTGATGGAATTATTGCTGAAAAACTTTCCGATAGTTTTCTATTTGTTACTGCGATATACGCCTCTGACTTTATACTTTTTCCGTTTAAAATAACTTTTATAGAATCAGGTTTAAATGCCGGTAATAAACCTTCTCCGCCCACACTATTATATGGAACAAGTCTTATACCGCTTACATAATCACAAGAAGTATTGCTAACCGAAACAGTCTTTGCAAGATAATTTGAAATCTCATTTGGCAAAATTACTTCGAGCTTTTCTCTTTCTGCGACTATAACAGGTAGATTTGAGAACGGTTCTTTCAGCATATTTCCCGTATCCGTTTTAGCAATCAGCTTAACGCTTTTTTCATTATTCTCAATCATAAGCCAACAAATTTCCTGACTTGCTAAAGAACGACCGCTTACTCTGCAAATAATCCGAATAATTATGTAACAGGCTAAAATTATTCCTACAAGCATAATCGGTGAAATATCTATATAAACAGCACCGTTCCTTATAGCAACAGGCGGTGAAAACAGCATAAAAAAAGCAATACAAGCTCCGCAGAAACAAAAAGTTATAAGAAAATATGCTGATACTGCTTTCAGAAAAGATTTTCTGCTTGTCGGAAAAAATGTTGCAAAAACTACCGCAAAAGCCGTCACAAGCCGAATTATAAGGCTTAGAAATTCATTCATCGGCGGCAGAAATATTACAAATGACGAAATTGCTCCAACTAAACTTCCTAAAACCATTCTTCGGTATCTTGCTTTTAGAGAAAGAAATTTCCTTACCGACAGCAACAGCATAAAATCGACAATGAAGTTCACGCAAAACAGTATGTCTATGTATATAACCCTATGCAAAAAAATCACCCCCGACTGCGTTTATTATCTCACAGTCGGGGGCTGAATTTATGTCATATTTTAAGGTCAGAATAATTACTTTCTTGTTCTGCCTATGTCTTTTCTGTAATGAGCGCCGTCAAAGTTGATTTTCTCAACAGCCGCATAAGCGTTGTCAAGAGCTTTCTCAAGAGTTTTTCCCTTTGCAGTAACACCTATGACTCTACCGCCGTTTGTATAGAACTTTCCGTTTTCAAACTTAGTTCCTGCGTGGAAAACAACTGCACCGTCAACCTGACCGTTCTCGTCAAAGCCGTTCATCTCGATACCCTTTTTGTATGCTTCAGGATAACCACCGCTTGCCATAACTATACAAGCAGCATTATCATTTGACCACTTGATGTCTACTTCGTCAAGCTTTTCATCAATAACAGCATTGACAATATCGACCAAATCGCTGTCAAGAAGTGTAAGAACAACCTGTGCCTCAGGGTCTCCGAAACGAGAATTGTATTCGATAACCTTAGGTCCGTCCGGTGTAAGCATAAGTCCGAAGTAAAGACATCCCTTGAAAGGTCTGCCCTCTTTGTTCATAGCCTCAACAGTCGGCATAAAGATTGTCTTCATACAAACTTCTGCAATATCGTCTGTGTAGTAAGGGTTAGGACTAATTGTGCCCATACCGCCTGTGTTAAGTCCTTTATCGCCGTCTAATGCACGTTTATGGTCCATAGAGGAAATCATAGGTTTGAGTGTCTTGCCGTCAGTAAATGCAAGAACAGAAACTTCAGGACCTGTAAGAAATTCTTCGATAACAACATTGTTTCCGGATTCACCGAACTTCTTATCTTCCATAATTTCCTTAACTGCGTCCTTAGCTTCCTCAAGGTTTTGTGCAATAATAACACCCTTACCAAGAGCAAGTCCGTCAGCCTTTATAACTGTCGGAAACTTATTCTGCTCCTCAATGTATGCAATAGCCTTTTCAGGGTCAGAGAAAACCTCATAACCAGCAGTCGGAATATTATATTTTTTCATAAGGTTCTTAGAGAAAACCTTACTGCTCTCGATTTCAGCAGCCTTTGCAACAGGGCCGAAAGCTCTGATTCCTGCATCGTTAAGAGCGTCAACAACACCTGCAGCAAGTGGGTCATCAGGTGCAACGAAAACAAGGTCTATATTCTTTTCTTTAGCAAAAGCAATAATGCCTTCCTTATCCATAACGCTGATATTAACACACTCAGCGTCTTTTGAAATACCGCCATTACCTGGGGCACAATAAATTTTTCCTGCTTTAGGACTTTCCTTTAATTTCTTGATAAGTGCGTGTTCTCTGCCGCCACTTCCAAGCATAAGTATATCCATTTTATATACCTCTTTTCTATGAAGTTAAGGTTTTTTATTAGTGATGGAAAAGTCTGATTCCTGTAAATGCCATTGCGATATTATACTTGTTGCAAACCTCAATAACATTATCATCACGAATAGAACCGCCCGGCTGTGCAATAAATTCTACACCACTCTTATGGGCTCTCTCAATGTTGTCACCAAATGGGAAGAATGCGTCTGAACCAAGAGATACTCCACTGAATGTCTTGAGCCATTCTTTTTTCTCCTCACGAGTAAGAGGCTCCGGTTTTTCTGTGAAAAACTGTTCCCAGATACCGTCTGCAAGAACATCTTCATAGTCGTCAGAAATATAAACATCAATAGTGTTGTCACGGTCAGGACGGCGAATATCCTCCTTGAATGGAAGTGCCATAACCTTTGGATTTTGGCGGAGATACCATATATCAGCCTTGTTTCCTGCAAGTCTTGTGCAATGGATTCTTGACTGCTGACCTGCACCGACACCAATAGCCTGTCCATCCTTTGCATAACAAACAGAATTTGACTGTGTATACTTGAGTGTAATCAAAGCGATAATTAAATCACGCTTTGCCTCATCGGTGAAAGTCTTGTTGTCTGTCGGGAAGTTCTTAAGCAATTCCTCGTCAATCTTGAGGCTGTTTCTGCCCTGCTCAAAAGTAACACCGTAAACCTGCTTATGCTCAATAGCTGCCGGAACATAATTAGGGTCAATCTTAACTATATTATATGTTCCTCTTCTCTTGCTCTTGAGGATTTCAAGTGCTTCATCTGTATAACCGGGAGCAATAATACCGTCAGAAACTTCACGCTTGAGAATTAAAGCTGTTTCCTTATCACAAATATCAGAAAGGGCTGCCCAGTCACCGTATGAGGACATTCTATCTGCACCACGAGCCTTTGCATATGCACTTGCAATAGGAGAAAGCTCCAAATCGTCAACAAAATAAATCTTCTTGAGAGTATCAGAAAGTTCTGTTGCAACAGCTGCACCAGCTGGGCTTACATGCTTGAAGGACGCTGCTGCCGGAAGTCCTGTTGCTGCTTTAAGCTCTGAAACCAACTGCCAGCTATTGAAAGCATCAAGGAAGTTAATATATCCGGGCTTACCATTGAGAACTTCAATAGGTAAATCTTCTCCGTTTTCCATAAAGATTCTTGATGGCTTCTGGTTAGGGTTACAACCGTACTTGAGTTCTAATTCGTTCATTCTGCTCATTCCTTTTATTATGAATTTTTGTTTACAATACGAGATTCAGTCTTGCCTGTTTTGATGTCGATATATCTTGCAAAGAATGAAACCTTATTATCAGGATTAAGGTTTTCCCAAACCTGTTTTGTAAATTCGTCAATATTGCCTGAAAGCTTTATACGCTTTGGCTCACCCTTAAATGACGGAATAGGACTACCGTCATGCTCATATGTGTGGATAAAATGTCCCTCGCCGGAAATAGGCTCTGCATACTCATAGAAAAATCTGAGTACAGCTTCTTCTCTGTTATTATCGCTCTTGAGAATAGACATCTTATATGAGAATGTTCCGTCGTGACGATTTACGATACCCGAAATTCTTGGTGTGAAATTCGGTGGGTCCGGCTCAAATGTACGAGTTCTGAGAGCGTCCTCAAAGGATTTTCCCTCAAGAATGAAATCACGAACAGTGTCCGTTTGGTCGCCGTTTGTAACAACTGTTGTTTCACCGATTTCTCTTACCGGTGCATAAATAATCAAAGATGGATCTTGAAGCTTTGATTCATCGAAAGCCTTTGTTTTAAGGTCTGCACCCTCAGCAACAAAAATTCTGTTACGGCTGTTTTCGCTTCTGCCCATAATGAAATAGCCAATAACTATTTTCTCGCCGTCATCACTTTTTCCTATAATAATTCCTCTGCCGGGATATGTGTTTCCGCTTAATTCTTCTTTAATATCTATCATTTTCGACTTCCTTTCGTTTACTATTTTATGCTTTTTCACCCATTTGGTAATTACTTCCTCCGCATGAATAAAAGTCGGTTTAGAATATCGAGGTTTTGCTTGCAAAACCGACTACGCGTCTTGGGGGCGGCGGCTCGCCGCTTTAAAAAGGCTTGAGCGAAACTTTTAACTGTCTTAAATTAAGTTGGTTAACAAATCGCAGGGGCGAACTGTGTTCGCCAGTTCAGTAGCATATTTTTTATTATTTACTACGAATATGAACCTTTCCATCTACAACTTCAAGTCTATCCTGACAGAAAAGTGATACTGCCTCAGGGAGAATCTTCCACTCACACTGTTCCATAACTCTGCGTTGAAGTGTTTCAGGTGTATCGTCCTCAAGAACATCAACAGCTTTTTGCAGAATGATAGGTCCTCCATCGCATACCTCATTGGCAAAATGGACTGTCGCACCTGTAACCTTAACGCCCTTTTCAAGTGCGGCTTCATGAACTCTAAGTCCATAAAAACCCTTTCCGCAGAATGATGGAATAAGTGCAGGGTGAACATTCATTATTCTATTAGGATACGCACGAGAAACCATTTCATCAAGGATAATCATAAAGCCGGCATAAACAATCAAATCAGCCTTTTCTTCTTGAAGAAGTCTTAGAATCTCCTTGCTGTAAGAAACTGAATCAGGATATTCCTTTCTTGGACAAACTATTCCCTTGATATTATGCTTTTTTGCTCTTTCGAGAGCATAAGCACCCTCTTTAGAAGCTATAACGCAAGTAATTTTGCCACCCTTGATTATTCCGCTCTCCTGTGCGTCTATCAAAGCCTGAAGATTAGTACCACCGCCAGAAACGAGAACAACTATATTTTTCATATTATACTCTCCCGAAAATTAGCAGATGATAACACCCTCGTCACTTTCAACAAGTTCGCCGAGAACATAAGCTTCTTCGCCTGCTGCCTTAATTGCTGCGATAGCCTTATCTGCGTCAGCCTTGTCTACTACAACTGTCATACCAACACCCATATTAAATGTGTTGAACATATCATGCTCAGGAATGTTACCAACCTTAGCAATCAAATCAAATATTGGAAGAACCTGTACATCAGCTCTTGCAATCTTAGCAGAAAGTCCCTTTGGAAGTGAACGAGGAATATTCTCATAGAAACCTCCGCCGGTGATATGAGAAATAGATTTAACCTTAACTGCGTCAAGTAAAGACTGAACAGCCTTAACATAAATCTTAGTTGGTGTAAGAAGTGTTTCGCCAAGAGTTGCACCAAGCTCATCATAGTATGTAGAAAGAGTTTCCTCGTTTACATAGAATACCTTACGGACAAGCGAAAAGCCATTTGAGTGAACACCGCTTGATTTAATACCAATCATTACATCTCCGGCTTTTTGTGTTGATGGGTCAAGAATCTTATCCTTATCTACAACACCGACAGAGAAACCGGCAAGGTCATATTCATCAACTGGATAGAAACCGGGCATTTCAGCAGTTTCTCCACCAATCAAAGCACAACCACTCTGAATACAGCCTTCTGCAACGCCAGAAACGATTGAAGCAATCTTCTCAGGAACATTCTTGCCTACTGCTATATAGTCAAGGAAGAATTGTGGCTTTGCACCGCAGCAGATAACATCGTTTACGCACATAGCAACACAGTCGATACCAACTGTATCGTGCTTATCCATAAGGAAAGCAATTTTCAACTTCGTGCCAACACCGTCTGTACCGGAAACAAGAACAGGCTTTTTGATATTTTCAACATCAAGCTCGAAAAGACCGCCGAAACCGCCTATTCCTGAAAGAACACCGGAAGTCATTGTCTTAGCGACATGAGCCTTCATAAGTTCAACCGCCTTGTAACCTGCTGTAACATCAACACCCGCAGCCTTATAGCTGTCACTGTAGCTTTTCATATTGTACCTCCGAAAAATATATTAAAATTATTTTAACAAGCAAATTTTAGCTTAGAGCTTCTTTGAATATTTATCCTCGTGTGATTGTCTTGAAGCCTCTATTGGATAATTTCCGCTGAAACAAGCGTCGCAGAAATCAATCTTACATTCATCAGCAATTCTATGCAAACCGTCTATGCTTAAGAAACCAAGAGAATCTGCACCGATTTCAGCACACATCTCATCAATGCTCTTATGTGCAGCTATGAGATTATCTGTGCTGTCAATATCTGTGCCAAAATAGCAAGGATACTTAAATGGTGGAGAAGAAATTCTAAGATGAACTTCCTTAGCTCCTGCTTTCTTTAGCATTGAAACAATATGCTTACTTGTTTCACCCTTAACTATAGAATCATCAATGAGAACAATTCTTTTGCCCTGAACATTTGATTTCATAGCGTTAAGCTTGATTCTCAAATTATACTGAGCGTGCTTCTTTCTATTGTTGTGGGCTCTGCCGATAAATCTGTTCTTTACAAGTCCAACGCCGTATTGAATACCTGATTGCATTGAATAACCGATAGCGGCGTCAATTCCGCAGTCAGGAACAGCACATACCATATCAGCCTCGACAGGGTGTTCCTTAGCAAGCTCAATGCCCGCTCTCTGTCTTGCAATATTTACACACATACCGTCAAGAACTGAATCAGGTCTTGCGAAATATACAAACTCGAAAAGACATAGGCTTGTTTTACCACCGCAATTATTCTTATAGCTGTGTACGCCCTCGTCATCAATTACAACCATTTCGCCCGGTTCGACATCTCTTACAAATTCTCCGCCAAGGCTATCGAAAACGCAAGATTCACTTGTGATAATATAATTCTTACCAAGTTTACCAATGCAAAGTGGTCTAAATCCTCTCGGATCACGCACACCAATTAAGCGTGATGGTGCCATCATTACCATTGAATACGCACCCTTAATTTTATCCATAGCATTCAGAACAGCTTCTTCTATGCTTGCAGTTTTAAGTCTTTCTTGAGCTATGATATATGCGATAACCTCAATATCACTATTTGATTGGAAAATCGCACCGCCACGATGAAGATATTCTCTAAGCTCAGAATAATTAGTCAAAGCACCATTAAGAGCAAGTGAGAGCTGACCATTGACATATCTCATAAGAAGAGGCTGAATTGATGTTCTGTCGTTTGCAACAGAAGCCGTTGTATGACGGACATGACCAAGAGCAATTTTAGCCTTTTTAAGCCTTGAAAGTTCCTTTTCGGGAAGAGCCTCCGGCACAACACCAAAGCCCTTGACAACGCTCATATTGCCGTTATCATTTATCGCAATACCGGCACCGAGAGTTCCTCTGTGCTGTAAAGCATAAAGTGCAAGATATGTTTCGTCAATAATATCAGTTGCATCATTTCCGAAAATACCAAACACACCACATTCATCGTGGATTTTATCCTCAATAAATAAATCTGTCATTATTTTAACTCCTATTTATTTCAAGGTGAATCAAAGTAATTAATTTTTGCCCAAAAGTTCCTTAACCTTATCTTGAATAGCCTTGTCCTTAGCCTCTACGCCATTCTTCATCTTGACCTTCTCGTCCTCAAGCTTTTTAGCAAGCTCATCATCAGAAAGTGCAAGCATCTGTACAGCGAGGATTGCAGCATTTGCAGCACCGTCAATAGCTACTGTTGCAACAGGAATACCAGAAGGCATCTGAACAGTTGCGAGAAGTGCGTCAAGTCCGTCAAGAGTTGAGGACTTTATCGGAATACCGATTACAGGAAGTGTAGTATTAGCCGCAAGAACTCCGCCAAGATGTGCTGCCTTACCTGCTGCTGAAATAATTACACCAAAACCATTTGCCTTAGCTGTTTTAGAGAAATTCTCCGCAGCCTCAGGTGTACGGTGTGCAGACATTACATGAACCTCAAACGGAACTCCGAAAGAATCAAGAGTCTTAATTGCTCCTGAAACTGTTGGAAAATCGCTGTCGCTTCCCATAATAATAGCTACTTTTTTCTTTTCTGACATTTTAATCTATCCCCTTTTTAATAATTTATGATTTATCAAGGCTGCATTTCGCAAAGTGAAAACTCATCATTATTTCCGCTCCATTTTCCATGGAAGAAATCTAAGAATAATTTTCTGCCATCTTCCATAGGCATATCGCTTTCATAAAGAGCAAGCTTTGGATTTTCCTCTGTTAATACGCCTATTTCCATATGTAATATATCATCATTCCAAAATGCCTGTACAAAAGAAACACTGTCTATCGGAACATCTTCTGCCGACAATACTATAAATTCGTTCCAATCGCTATAAAGATTTTCGAGAAAATCAATTATATCCTCGTCTGTGAAATTATCAAGTTCCTCTTGCTGATTTCTCAAAGTAAATCTTTTATTTTCTTACATTCTAATTCATCTTCTTTTTATTATACAAATTGTAATTTACCAACCTTTTATACTGCATATAAGTACTAATATCCATAATATCAGATTAACAACGCTTGACACAACATAATATCCACATATAATACTCACAATACTTGATACTATCATTACAATAGATAATACTGCCGTTAATTTGCTTCCTTTTATCTTTTTAAAAAAATTTTTAAACATAAATAACATATCCTCCTTACAAGTTACTATTTGTACAGATAGATATTATCATAAAATTATATTTTTCAATGAAGCTACAAATAATTATTTATCATAGCAAAACCATACCGAAAATCTAAATTGGGATTTATCACTTTACAACAAATGATAACACTGTCTCAGTTTCATCAAATGACGATATTTGAGGTACAAAATTTTTTGTTGCCTTTAGCCAAAGGGCTTTTGCCGGTATATTATAATTACTGAATTTAATCTCCCATCTGCCAAGATATGATTCAAAAATACGACAGATTGATTTTATAGCATAATGATTTTTTCTATACTTTGGAAATATAGTAAATTCTGCTATTGAATAATCTATTACCTCATTTAGACACGAATGCTTGTTTATCATAACAAAACCTATCAAGGCTTTATCATCAAAAATAAAATTAGCAATTCTACTATTTTCCTCAAAATATGCATCGAAGTATTCATATTCATAATTACCATTTGAATCTAAATCCATATCATAAAACGCTGACATTTCATAGCAATACTTTTGAAATATATTCCAAAATTTATCTTTATCTGCTAACTCAACTTTTTTTAGTGTAATCATACTATATTCTCCTTAAAGTTTCAATTCACGACAAAATAATATTAACAATAAACAACACAAGGCTGTGGATATGCTCCACAGCCTTAGTTGTCATCTGTTTTTGAATACACTTATACACCCTACGCCAAAAATTGAATTTTCACGCAATGTAAAGTGCATTGTCATAACCTCCGAGAATTAGTTTTTCAGTTATTTGTTTCAGTTGTCTGAATCTGTTGTTTAGGCTTTTCAGACTTCGGGGAAATATCTATATTTTTATCCGAAACCATTTCTTTCAATGTTGCGGCAAGAGTTGCCATAGATTGAATCTCGGACGGAATAATAATCTTTGTTGCTCTGCCGTCGGCGGCTTTTTCAAAAGCTTCAAGACTCTTAAGTGCGATAACCTTATCTGTCGGAGAAGCCTCGTTCAACATCTTCAAGCTGTCAGCATAGGCTTTTTGAACTGTCATAATAGCCTCAGCTTCACCCTGTGCCTCACGAATCTTACTCTCCTTGATAGCGTCAGCCTTGAGGATAGCAGATTCCTTTAAGCCCTCTGAAACAAGAATCTGAGAACGCTTATCGCCTTCTGCGTCAAGAATCTTTGCTCTTCTTTCACGCTCTGCCTTCATCTGCTTTTCCATAGCAGCTTGAATTTCTCTCGGCGGAAGAATATTTTTAAGCTCAACACGCTTAACTTTAATGCCCCAAGCGTCTGTTGCTTCATCGAGGATAACCTGAATCTTAGTGTTGATAACATCTCTTGAAGTAAGAGTATTATCAAGTTCAAGGTCGCCAATGATGTTACGGAGAGTTGTTGCAGTAAGATTTTCAATAGCTGCGATAGGGCTTTCAACACCATAAGCATAAAGCTTAGGGTCTGTGATATAGAAGTAAACAACAGTATCAATCTGCATTGTTACATTATCACGGGTAATAACAGGCTGAGGTGGAAAATCTACAACCTGCTCTTTTAAGGAAACTTTTTTAGCAATTCTCTCGATAAAAGGAATTTTTAAGTGTAAACCTGTTGACCATGTGGTCTTATAAGCTCCAAGTCTTTCTATAACATATGCGTGTGACTGCGGAACAATCTGAAAGTTTTTTACAATAATAAGAATTATGATAGCTGCAAGAATCAAAAGTACCCAACCTATAGGTTGCATAATAACACTTCTTTCTTAAAATTTATTATTTTTTAGTTTCTACAATTAGCTTTACTCCCTCTATGCTTTTAATATGAACCTCTGTATTTTCGGGAATAATTTCATCATTATCTGCGACAGCACTCCATACATCGCCCATAACCTTTACTCTGCCGACTTCTTTTCTGCCGTTTATCTGCGTAAGAACCGTACCCGTTTTTCCGATAAACATATCTGCATTTGTTGCTGTTTTTTCAAATTTCATTAGCTTTTTGGCAAGCGGTCTCGTAAGTATAATCGCAACAGCCGTTACCACTAAGAAAATTATAATCTGCAAGTAAATCGGCGCGCCGCAAAATTCTGCAATAATAGCGGCGACGCCACCTAAAGCCATCCAGATAGCTGTCAACTGAACAGATGTAATAAACTCAATAAAGCATGAACAGATAATAATACATAGCCAAATCCAAGGCATTTGCTCTTCCATATTCTCACCTCACAATCAGGATAACATTCATTTCATATCAAGCAATACACCTCGATATGAAATAACCGCTATACAGTTGAATACAAGGCATTGATTTTATATAGATTTATTTTACCATATATGCCGTAAAAAATCAAATAATACATAAAAAAGATAATTAAAATTTCTTTTAAAATTCTATTTTATGGAATCCAAAAAATTGTTGGTAAAATAAATGGCGCTGAAGAAATTATTGTATTATATAAAAATACTTTCCAAAAACTCATGCTAATATTTTCTCTATTCTTAATATATACTTTCATATTTACTATTAAAGTAATTATAAATAATATGCCAATTAGTATCAATGAGATATTGAAATATTTAATATATGTACTTCTCATATCATTCGTACTATCAAGATTTTGCATAATATTCAGCACAATAATTCTGCCAAGACCTGAAATAATTGAAATTAAAACTGTATTTATAATTGTTAAAATTATAATTTCTTTAAAAATTTTCATTTTTTCTTTCATAATTTTTCTCCATAAATTTTTAATATATGTTAAAACACACTGCTAAAATATACTGAGTAAACCACATTATAAAAAGTATATTAAATCCAAGTATTGCTAATATAGTATACTTCATTATATCAATTTCATATTTCTTACGAAGCCAACCATTTAAAATACATACATTAATTAAAACAACAATTATAATATAAAAAACTAAAATCAAATACATCATATAATAAGACCTTGCTGGTGCATATATATATATATGCTTCTTTTGATGAATATGTAAAATCACCTAAACCCGTTGCAAAGCTCATAACAAGTTGCCAAAACCAATATATAAAGCTCATAAAAAAATTAAGCAAAAATATCGCAGTATATTTTAGTACCTTTTTCATCATCAATCATTCCTATATTTAAATTTCCGTAAAGATATAAACATCAAATTATCATTAATAAAAGAATTATATCGCTTATACTGAATTTTTTCAATAAATTTATTAATCTTTAGATAAAATTATATTATATCGTAACTAAAAGTATATTTTTTAAAAAATTCTTTAAACTATTTCAAATTTCACCCAAAATATGCTATAATATGATTGTTATATCTACAAAATATATAAAATCAAATTTTAAGTATATATCACGAGGTGTAAACTATGGATTTTGACGCATTTACAGGCGGAATAGAGCCAGGTGGTCTACGAAATAAAAGCGATATATGTATCCTTATCTGCTATCTTATAAACTCAGCAAACAGACCACTTAAAAAAGACGATATTGTTTCTGTCATAGTAAATAATGGCCTTGCCAACTATTTTGAAACAAACGATGCAATGTATGACCTCCTCCAGAGCGGAAATATTGCAGAATTTGAGAATAAGAAGGATTATTATATTCTTACCGGCAGAGGAAAAATGATTGCAAATCAGCTTGATACTACATTACCATTCACAACAAGAGATAAGGCACTTTCTGCCTGCATATCGCTTCTTGCCAAACAAAAACTTCAAAAAGAAAACCCCGTTAAGGTTGAAAAGCTTGAAAACGGCGGATATAATGTTTCCTTCTCAATTACAGACGGAAGTATGACGCTTATGAGCTTTACAGTATTTATGCCTGATTATTCACAGGTTAATCTAATCAAACGCTCATTCTATAACGACCCACAATATATTTATACTGTTTTGCTTGCCGCTCTCACAGAAAATCGTGAAATGATAAAAGATTCTCTTGATAAGCTGATAGCAAAATAAACTTACTTTTAACATATCAGTTGAAGTAGTAGCATAGCTGTAACCCCTGGAATACCAAGAGTAGATGAAATTCCGAGAGAAAGCGGGCTTATAGGTATGCTTACACTTGTAAAAATAGAAATTATATTTATCACAAGCATACACGCAGGACCTAAAAGCAAGCCCAAAAGAGCCGAACGGATAGGGTGCTTCGACTTCATAATCTTCCGTATAGCAACCAATGCTAAAAATACTCCACCACATACCAATAAAATAGCCCACCACGGCATAAAATCAACCCCTCATACACTTTTTTACAATGTATGAGGGGCTGTCTTTTTTTATGCAGAAAATTTATATCGGAACAGCGTTATTTTCGTCATAAATTCCATAATAGATACTAATAGCTGATGATACTGCAAGACTAAGCAATGTATAATCCTCGTTTAAAATTTCAAGCTCGTGGCATTCGCCAAGCTTACACCAGCTATGCTTTTGAGCAGCAACAATATTTTTGCCATGGTCTGTAAGCGTATAATCTCCTGTCAATAATACTCCGTCAAAATATGCACTTGCTCCATAGATTGCCATAGGCGATTTTGCCTGAGGTGTCATTATAAATATAATTCTTTTCCTGCCAATCCTTACCCTAAAATGTGGAAATGCAAACGGAGATGAGGTTATTGCGACAAACTCTTCGCCATTCATATTTGAGATTTCCATTTTCTGATTATTGCCCGAATTTTCGCCGGAAACCTTAAAAATTTCATTGCCATTGGAATCAAATATAGCAAGTCGTGAATCAACATCAGAATTATCACGAATTATAAAATATTTCATAACACCCACCTCCAAGCAATAAATTACTCAGGAAAATATTTCAGCATAATAAGTTTTAATGGTATATGTGTGATTCTTGAAATTTCCTCAGCACTAAGGTTATCATCTGTCGGAAAAATTTCGCCTTGTAAAAGAAGATTAACTGCGAACAAATCCGCTTCACGCTCATATTTTGATGTGCAAAGATAAGTTCTGCTATTAAGGCTGATTGAATTTGTTTCGCTATGTAAAATTATATGTCCAAGTTCGTGAGCACATACTACTTTTGCTTCATCTTCATCAACGGTATTATTTATCACAACAACAAAGCTTTTCAAAATCTTTATAAAAAAGCCGCGAACACAATCAGGTAATTCCTGATATATAACATTAACGCCGAGATAATCGCAAAGTTCAAACGGCGAATTAGTATTATATTTTTGAACAAGATTAGAGGTAATTCTTTCAATATTCTCCATATCTAACCTCCGTTTCTATTCCGACTATTTACCGCAACGGCGGCGGCAACCTTTATTGCGTCAATAATCTTTCGCCTGTCATCGTCAGTCATCGGTTCTCCGTCAAACATAAGACCACTCTGATTAGCAAGCATTTCAGTAAATTCATCTATAACCTCACTAACATCACGATTTTCATTTTGGTTTAAAGACTTACCATCATCTAAGCCAAGAAGATAATCTGTAGTAGTATTTAGTACAGCACAGATTTTTAAGAGCATTGTACTATCAGGCTCTCTCCTGCCCTGCTCATACATTCCTACTGCTGAAGATGCCACACCTAATTTATTAGCAAGCTCCCTTTGTGTAAAACCACATCGTTTCCTGCAATCTTTTAGTCGTTCTGAAAATATGCTCATATCAGACACCTCTCAAATTATTATAACCATAAAATAAATTACTATTATTTTGCCTTATCAGCTAATGCAAATATTATACCACACGCTGTGTGTAAAATCAACTATTTATAAAAATTTTTTAACGAACAAATTTTCGAGAAATCTATTGACATTTGTTAATCACTTTGCTAAAATTAAATCATAGAGAGAACATAGATTCAAAAACTTTATTGTTCTCTCATTATTTTTAATTTCTCATAACACAATTCGTGTATGAAAGGGGTATTTATATGAATTATAATGAAATGTCAAGAGAATATAAAATAACTGCTAATGAACTTATGAAAAAAATAGAAAATCTAAAGATCGAAAAAAAAGGTAGCTATGGAGCTCATCTTAAAGAGCTTAACCATAGAATTAAAATACTTGAAGAAATGTATGTCGACTGCGATTTTACCGCAAGAATTATGAAAGAGCGTGCAACAAAGAATCTCAAAAATTAAACTTATTATAAGTAGGTGGTCAAAATGCGTAAAAAACTTCTTTCCATATCAAGCGAAATTGATAATTATACATCATTCATAAAATATCAAAGCAAGGGAACAAATTCAAGCAAGCTAAATGAATATAAAGACGGACTTCGTAAAATAATAGATAATGAGCTTACCGAAAAACAGCGTTTCTGCTTTTATCATCGTTATTATGAAAAACAAAGTGTAAAAGAAATCTCAAATAATCTCGGAATAGCTGATGCAACTGTTTACAAGCATATACGCAACGCTATGAAAACAATAAAAAATTTTGTAGCAATTTATGGAGATGAATATTTTAAATAAAGCCTGTCAATATTATTATCAGGCTTTATCAGCGTTATTCAAAACGCATAACAAAGGAGGTCATTTATTATGATGGATAAAATCGCGCTAATACTTCTGATAATCGGAGGTCTTAACTGGGGTTCTGTCGGAATTTTTCAGTTCGACATTGTCGCTTGGATATGCGGCGGTCAGACAGGAATTGTCAGCAGAATAATCTATACGCTTGTTGCTCTTTCAGCAATATGGTGCATATCACTTCTTTTCAGAGATAATGCCGAAAAAAGCGATTCTAACCACGCCCAACAACAATAAACCTGACATAGAGCATAAAAATAGCGGAGTAACATATAATCAAGTTACTCCGCTGATTTTTTATTATTTGCTTATTAAATCTCTTGTATCTCTTGCGATAAGAAGCTCTTCGTTTGTAGGAATTACAAATACCTTAACAGCAGAATCAGGTGTAGAAATCAATCCGCACTTGCCTCTCTTTGTTTCAGCATTAACCTTTTCATCAATCTTAATGCCAAGATACTCAAAGTATTTGCATACGCCTATTCTATGGCTTGCTTCGTTTTCACCGATACCGGCTGTAAAGATAATCGCATCACAACCACCAAGAACTACCATATAGCTACCGATGAACTTTGCAATTTCATATTCGAGCATTTCCTTTGTAAGAATTGCTCGTCTATTTCCCTTAGCAGCAGCAACACAAATATCTCTGTCATCGCTTGAAATACCGGAAACACCAAGCATACCTGATTTTTTATTGAGTAGGTCGCTCATCTCTGATGGTGTAAGACCTTCCTTTTCTGCAATAAATGTAACAACCGATGGGTCAAGAGTACCTGTACGAGTTCCCATCATGAAGCCGTCAAGTGGTGTAAGTCCCATACTTGTATCTACAACCTTGCCGCCATTTACCGCAGTTATTGAAGAACCATTGCCAAGGTGGCAGCTTATAATCTTTGTATCCTTAACATCTTTACCGAGAAGTTCTGCACACTTTGCAGTAACATATCTATGTGAAGTTCCGTGGAATCCATAGCGGCGAATACCATATTTTTCATAGTATTCATAAGGAATAGGATACATGTAAGCCTTGGGAGGCATTGTTGAATGGAAAGCTGTATCAAATACAACAACCTCAGGTACATCTTTACCAAAAACACTTCTGCAAGCTAAGATACCCTCAACATGAGCTTTATTGTGAAGTGGTGCAAGAGGAATAAGGGATTCAATTCCCTTGATAACATCATCGTCTACGATTACAGACTTGCTATAAAGCGAACCACCCTGAACAACTCTGTGACCGATAGCAGCAATATCAGAAATATTCTTAATAACACCATTTTCAGGGTCGAGCATAGCCTTTACAACACAATTAAAAGCGTCTGTGTGGTTATTCATAGGCACAGGCTCGTCCTTAATCTGAAAACCTGTGTGTGACTTAAAGGTAAAAATACTACCCTTTGTACCAATTCTCTCACAAATGCCCTTTGCGAGAACTTCTTCGTTCTCCATATTTATAAGTTGGAACTTTAATGAAGAACTTCCTGCGTTAATAACGAGAATGTCCATTATAAATACTCCTTTTTGTTGCAAATTTGTTTTTAATTTATTATAATAATAATACATTCTACGGCACATTTCAACTTTTTTTTAATATGAGGGGTGATTTTTTGAATCTTTTTTCTGTAATCAGCGAATTTAATCCATTTCACAACGGACATAACTATCTCGTAAAATCTATGCGTGAGCAAGGTGCAACTCATATTGCGGCAATTATGAGCGGTAACTTCACTCAGCGTGGCGAACCTGCAATTATCGACAAATATATCCGAACAAAAGCCGCACTTGAAAGTGGCGTTGACCTTGTCTTGCTTCTGCCTGTAACATATTCAACCGCTTCAGCGGAGCAATATGCCTTTGGCGGAGTTACTATAGCAGATGCTTTGGGTTGTTGCAATTCACTTTTCTTTGGCAGTGAGTGCGGAGATATTAAAAAACTTGAAAAAATATGTGCAACCTTTGAAAGTATAGAATTTAAAGCTTGGTTTGCGGGATATGTTTCAAGCAATGAAAGCTATGCACGGGCAATCGAACTCTCGTTGACAAATATGCTTGGAAGCGAATATGCCGATATTATTCGTGCTCCAAATAATCTTCTTGCGGTTGAATATGTCAAAGCCATTCGTGATATAGGAAGTTCTCTTATACCTAAAACAATCGTAAGAAGTGGCGTTGCACACGATTCTAAAATTCCTAACGAAAGCTATGCCTCTGCATCATTTATACGCTCTTTAATTAAATCTAATTCCAGCTATGAAAAATTTGTTCCAAAAAGAAGTTATGAACTTATTCAAAATGCTATTCGTCAGAAATCTGCTCCTGTAGATTTTTCAAATTTTGAAAAGCTTATCATTTACCGCCTTAGAACAATGACAGAAAACGAATATAAGGAACTTCCGAATATCAGTGAGGGTATAGAAAACAGACTAAGAAATGTTTCCCTAAACGCTACAACACTCGAAGAGCTTTTCGATAAAATCAAAACAAAACGCTATCCTAATTCAAGACTAAGGAGACTCGTTCTAAGAGCTTTGCTTCATATTACAGACAATGACTGTTCCTCTAAACCTCAATATATTCGTGTGCTTGGTTTTAATGAACGAGGTAAGGAAATATTGAGAGAGATGCGCACAACGGCAAAGCTACCGGTAATTATGAAAGCTCAAGATATAAAGGCGCTTAGCTTAGAGGCGAAACGACAGTTTGAGTGTGAAAGCATAGCTGATGATATTTACGCTCTTGCATTGCCCAAGACCGGAAAATTTGGCAAAAACTTTACGGAGAATATAATTATAAGATAATTATGCTTGATTTTACTAAGTTAAACATGGAAGAAATCCAAGCCTACTGCAAAAGCGATAGGGCTATCATAAATTTTCAACTTCTTCCGTCTTTTATGATAATACAAGAAATTGCTATAATTCTTGCGTCATATGGAATCACAAAATTTTCTGCTGAAGATGTAAAGGAACTCTTCATTGCACTTGATATGCACAATGAGAAAGGTCGCAGTATCATTCCTTCACGCAAAAAAATTGCTGGCGTTCTTGAAACTCAGCCACGAAATTCCATTATCACATTAACAGAAAAAGACGGAATTTTCACTGTAACAAAATTTGATGATTCGGGTTATCGTTGCGAAGTTGAAAGATTAGTGGCGTGCCACCACTGCGGCGAGCCGCCGCTCCCAAGACGCGTTCCGCTTTTTCATTAAATTATCATTTGCTATTCGCGTCGAAGTTTTTTAATTGAAAACTTCGCTTAAGGTGGCGAACCGCCGCTCCCAAGATACATTCCGCTTTTTCATTAAATTATCATTTGCTATTCGCGTCGAAGTTTTTAAATTGAAAACTTCGCTTAAGGTGGCGAACCGCCGCTCCCAAGATACATTCCGCTT
>NZ_JBKXNW010000005.1:97299-104360 GCF_047012705.1 Pseudoruminococcus sp.
TTTCGTTAAATTATATTTGCTATTCGCGTCGAAGTTTTTAAATTGAAAATTTCGCTCAAGGTGGCGAGCCGCCGCTGTCAAGATGCAATCTACTAATTAAACGAATTTAATATAAAAATGAATTAAGTCCGCTTAACATTCACATACTCTATATATTAAGGAGTGATTATTGAATGTTAAACGGACTTTATGATTCGGAAAAAAATTATAAAAATCTAATAGGTGGCGATTGGCTTTTTGCAACAAATAATGCTAATCTTAAAATCTTCTCCCCTATTGATGGTTCATTGATTGGTACTGTTCCTGCAATGAGCTGTGAAGATATAGATTATGCTATGAATGTTGCCAAGAAATCTCAAAATCTATGGCAAGAAACACCTATGTATATGAGAGCGGAATATCTCTATCGTGCCGCAGACCTACTAAAAGAATATAAACAGGTTATTTCTCATGTTATAACTATGGAAATCGCAAAGGACAAAGCCTCTGCCGAAAGCGAAGTAGAACGCACAGTAGATTTTCTGAGATATACTGCCGACATAGGCAAATCCCTTGAAGGAACAGCCGTTTATGGAGAAAATTTTCCAGGCGGAAGTAGGGACAAGCTTTCATATGTCACAAGAGAACCTCTTGGAACAGTTCTTGCAATTTCTCCATTTAATTATCCTGTAAACCTTTCTGTATCCAAAATTGCACCCGCACTTATGGGAGGAAATACTGTTGTTTTAAAACCACCCTCACAAGGCGGTATAAGTGCCCTATATCTTGCCTTAGTATTCAAAGAGGCCGGTTTACCCGATGGTGTTCTTAATACCGTTACAGGCAGTGGCTCAGAAATTGGCGACTACCTAATAACCCACCCTAATATTGATTTTATAAATTTCACAGGAAGTACCGCCGTTGGTCATCACATTGCAAAAAACTGTGGAATGATTCCGATTATGCTTGAGCTTGGCGGAAAAGACGCCGCAATTATCCTTGATGACTGCAATCTCGACTATGCCGCCGAACAGTGTGTCGCAGGTGCGTTTTCTTATTCGGGTCAAAGATGTACCGCCGTAAAACGCATACTCGTTATGGAGAGCATAGCCGACCAATTTGTTGCTCTGCTCAAAGAAAAAACTTTAAAATTAAAAAGTGGTTCTCCACACGAAGATGTAAGCATAGTTCCTCTGATAAATGATAAATCCGCTGATTATGTTTTCGGTTTAATCGAAAGTGCTGTAACAAAAGGTGCAGAAGTTATCACAGGTGGCACTCGAAACGATAAGCTAATCTCACCAACAGTTTTAGACTATGTAACAACAGATATGGAGGTTGCATGGGAAGAACCATTCGGGCCAATCTTGCCTATAATTCGTGTCAAAAACATTGATGAAGCTATTTCAATAGCAAATCGCTCCGAATATGGACTACAATCCTCAGTTTTCACAAGCGATATAGGAAAAGCCTTTACAATAGCAAGAAAATTAGAAGTCGGAACAGTACAAATCAATAATAAGACCGAGAGAGGACCAGACCATTTTCCATTCTTGGGCGTTAAATCCTCTGGTATGGGAACACAAGGTATCAAATATTCAATCGAGGCAATGACAAGGCACAAAGCAATAGTTGTAAACCTTGCTGCCCCTTGCAATAAAAAACGATAACAAACAAAAAGGACAATGCCGAAATTTTCAAATCAGCATTGTCCTTTAATATTATATTTTATTGCAAATAATCAGCCGTATGAAGAATTTTCTGAGCTTCTTCAACTTGTTCCTTTGTAGGCACAGGAACGCCCTCAAGTGGATATTTCATTTTAAGCTCTTCCCATTTCATTAAGCCAAGAGTGTGATATGGCAAAATTTCTACCCTATCAACAGTATTAAGTTCTGAAATAAACTTATGCATTTCCTCAAGACCTGCCGGGTCGTCAGTAATACCAGGAACGAGAACATGACGAAGCCACATTTTCTTTCCGTTATCTGAAAGCCACCTTGCCATTCTGAGAATGTTAGCATTATCAAAACCAGTAAGGTTCTTATGCTTTTCAGGGTCCATTTCTTTGAGATCAAGTATAACCAAATCGGTCATAGACATAAGCTTTTTGAATTTATCCATCCATTCGGGATTGTTATCATCAAAAGGCTGTCCTGCGGTATCAATCGCAGTATGAACATTATGCTTTTTAGCAATTTCAAAAAGCTCAATCATAAAGTCCATCTGAAGCAGAGGTTCTCCGCCACTTACAGTGATACCACCGTTTTTTGCCCAATATTTACGATAACGATAGATACGCTCAAATAATTTTTCAGCAGTCCATTCCTCAACATTTTTGCCCTTGCAGCTCCATGTTTCAGGGTTGTGGCAGAACTTACATCTTAGATTACAGCCCTGCAAAAATACAACAAATCTTACTCCAGGCCCGTCAACAAGGCCAAAGGATTCGAGAGAATGAACATAACCTATTGTATCAGCCATAATTACATTGTTGCGTGGCAAGTACGAGAAATAACATCGAGCTGCTGTTCACGAGTAAGGTCAATAAACTTAACTGCATAACCAGAAACACGGATTGTGAAGTTAGCATACTCTTCCTTCTCAGGATGCTCCATAGCGTCGATGAGCTTCTCTTTGCCGAATACATTAACATTGAGGTGATGTGCGCCTTGGTCAAAATATCCGTCCATAACCTGTACAAGGTTACCTACACGCTCGTCATCTGAGTGACCGAGAGCGTCTGGGTTGATTGTCTGAGTATTAGAAATACCATCAAGTGCCCAGTGATATGGAAGCTTTGCAACAGAGTTAAGAGAAGCAAGAAGACCGCTCTTTTCTGCGCCGTAGCTTGGGTTAGCACCAGGAGAAAGTGGCTCGCCGGCCTTTCTTCCGTCAGGCATAGAACCTGTTGCCTTACCATAAACAACATTAGATGTAATAGTAAGGATAGAAGTTGTAGGCTCAGAGTTACGATATGTGTGATGCTTCTTAATCTTATCAAGGAATGTTCTGAGAAGCCAGATAGCGATTTCATCAGCTCTGTCATCATCATTACCGTAGCGTGGGAAGTCACCCTCTGTTACATAGTCAACAACGATACCTGTTTCATCTCTTACTGTCTTAACAGTAGCATACTTAATAGCACTGAGTGAGTCAACAACATGAGAGAAGCCTGCAATACCTGTTGCAAATGTTCTTCTTACTTCTGTGTCGATAAGAGCCATTTCAGCAGCCTCATAGAAGTACTTATCATGCATATACTGAATGAGGTTAAGTGTATTTACATAAAGACCAGCAAGCCAATCCATCATTTTGTCATACTTCTCGATAACCTCGTCATAGTTGAGAATTTCAGAAGTGATTGGACGATATGCAGGACCACATTGATCACGAGTCTTAACATCAACACCGCCGTTTATAGCATAGAGCAAGCACTTAGCAAGGTTAGCTCTTGCACCGAAGAACTGCATTTCCTTACCTGTCTGTGTTGCAGATACGCAGCAGCAGATTGAGTAGTCATCGCCCCATACCGGCTTCATAACATCGTCGTTCTCATACTGAACAGAACTTGTCTTGATAGAAATATAAGAAGCATACTTCTTGAATTCAGCAGGAAGAGCTGATGAGTAAAGAACTGTGAGGTTTGGCTCTGGGGAAGGTCCCATATTCTCAAGTGTATGGAGGAAACGGAAGTCGTTCTTTGTAACCATAGATCTGCCGTCTACGCCGATACCACCAACTTCGAGTGTAGCCCAAACCGGGTCACCAGAGAAGAGCTGGTTGTAAGAAGGAATACGAGCAAACTTAACCATTCTGAACTTCATAACGAGATGGTCGATAAGCTCCTGAGCCTCAGACTCTGTGAGCTTGCCGTTATCCATATCTCTCTGAATATAAATATCAAGGAATGTTGAGATACGGCCAACGCTCATTGCAGCACCGTTCTGAGTCTTGATAGCTGCGAGGTATCCGAAATAGAGCCACTGAACAGCTTCATGAGCGTCCTTAGCAGGAACAGAAATGTCATAGCCGTAAGAAGCAGCCATTTTCTTCATGTCGTTCAAAGCTCTGATTTGCTTAGAAATTTCCTCACGAAGTCTGATAACATCGTCTGTCATTGTGCCATCGCCACAGTTAGCGAAATCCTTCTTCTTCTCTTCGATAAGGAAATCAATACCGTAGAGAGCAACACGACGATAGTCACCAACGATTCTTCCACGACCATATGTGTCTGGAAGACCTGTGATAATCTTATTGTGACGAGCCTTCTTCATTTCAGGAGTATATGCATCAAAAACTCCCTGGTTATGAGTTGTTGCATACTCTGTGAAAATCTTGTGAAGCTCCGGGTCAGGAGTATAGCCGTTTGTTTCGCAAGCCTGCTCAGCCATCTTAATACCGCCAAGAGGCATAAATGCACGCTTAAGAGGCTTATCTGTCTGAAGACCAACAACCTTCTCAAGATCCTTTGTTTCTTCGCTTATATAGCCTGGCTTATGAGATGTAAGGGTAGAAACGATATGAGTATCCATATCAAGAACGCCGCCCTTAGCTCTTTCTTCCTTCTGAAGTCCTTGGAGAATACCCCAAAGAGTGTTTGTAGCTTCTGTAGGGCCAGCAAGGAAAGATGAATCACCGTCATATGGACGATAGTTCTTCTGGATAAAGTCACGAGTATTGACTTCTTCTTTCCAAATGCTACCTTCAAAGCCTTCCCATTGTGTAAATTCTTTCATCGAGAATCCCCTTCCTATATACCAATCTACAACCGGTAAAATTTTAGTAAAGCGTTTAACGAAATTTTTTTAGATATAAAATTCCTGCGAAGAAATTTATCGAAAAAAATCAGTTAAAGCGTCTTTGAGTTGTGTAAGCTATTATAACACACTACAATTTATAGTGCAAGTTTTTTAACGATATTTTAGGTAAAATTTAAGCATAATTTTTTTGGAAAAAGAAAAAACTATATTATAGTTACTGTATATAACACAATTATAATTTAAAAGCTAAAAAGCACAATATGATGTTTCAGGTTATGCTTTTACCACTATATATACAATATGAAATTTATTTATAATTCTTTGATAAATTTTTATCAATGTTTTTCAAGAGCATAATTTTTTTATTTTCACCTTTAAAAAACTTATTTATTTTTACACTATTGTAAAAGTTTGTTCATAAAAAATTATACATATTTCTTCATAATATAATATTTTAAAATTATAACTTCTTAAAATTTAATTTCATAACATATTTTATAATTTTTTGTCTTTTATATTCAAACAAATTTCAACCAAAATTAACATTATGTATAAATGCAAATTTATACATAAATAACGATTAAATTTTCATTGTATATATTTTTACATTTTTTTGACATTTATATGTATAAACTAAGATTGATATTTCTTAAAATTAGAGTATAATCTAATTAAAATTTTTATTAAAGTAAGGAATCAATATGAAAAAATTAATTATTCTTATCTTATTATCAACCACTATTCTTTCAGGCTGTTCCGCAAAACAAACATCAAATCAACAAACAACTTCATCTGAAAAACCTAAACAAACTATCGCTTCTAAATCTCCGGCGAGTAAACCTCAAGCCACTACAGAAGTATCAAAAAATGACAAAAATTCAATTCCGGTTTCTCATACTATAAAGGATTTTGAAGTTATCGATCAGCTTCCTGAGCTTCCAACGGGTTGTGAAATTACAGCGCTTACTATGGTGCTGAACTATTACGGTCTTAATCCTGATAAGGTTGAGCTTGCAACAGAATATCTTCCAACGACCGAATATTCTACCTACTATGAAAATAATAAGCTTATGGGACCTGATTCAGATAATTATTTTTTAGGCGACCCAACGAGCGTATATGGCTATGTTTGTGGAACAGGTGCAATAGTAACCGCAGCAAACAAATTCCTATCAGATAAAAATGCCAAATATGTGGCTAAAGATTTAAGTGGCTGTGATTTTTCAGAATTATATAAATATGTTTCTCAAGATAAACCTATTGTTGTTTGGACAACAATAGAAATGGCAGACAGGTGGGAAACTGAAGATTGGTACACAGAAAGCGGCAAACACTTAGAATGGAGTCAGAATGACCATTGCAGTGTGCTTATGGGATATACCGAAAAAACAGTAAAAATAGCAGACCCTATTCTTGGTGATGTAGAATATAGCAAGACACAATTTGAAAAAGTTCTTGCATCTCGGGGAAATAAAGCTGTTGCACTTTTTGATAAAGATACTTCTTCCGAAGCTCAATAGCAAAGAAAAAATGACAGAATTTCAATTTGAAGTTCTGCCATTTTTATTTTTAAAAGATATAGTATTTTTTAGATATAATTCTTATGCCTCTAAATGCTTTCTTAATGCTTTGCATACAACATCAATCGGTATAGCAAGCAATGCCCAAAGAACACTATAAAGCAAACAAATCTGACCGAAAAGATTGAATGGCAATCCGGAATAATCCCATACCTTCATATCGAATATCATATTTACAATTATTCCTGTGAGAAATTCTGCAGTTGTTATAACAGCACTTCCAAGTAAGCACTTTTTCCAGAGGGGCATTTTTTCTTTGCCTTTGCTCAATTTATATAAAGTATAAAAACATACTCCTCCTGTAATAACCATTGTCCAATGTGTATACTGTCGCCACATAATTTCTATCGCACCATAGGATAAACCACCGATCGCAAAAACTTCTGCATCTTTTATAAGCTCTTTCATAATAATCACCAAGATTATTATGAGCCTAAACTTTTAAATATATTCATTTATTTACAATTATCTAACGCACTTATTTTAAACACTTAAAGTTTAGGTCAAGCTTTTTCAAAAGCTTGCGGTTTACAAAGGTAGTCACCTACGGCAGAGCCTTTGGTGGATTTTAAGGGCGAAGCTCTTAATATCTATTAAAGTGTCGGACTTTTTCCGACACTTTTTTATTAATGTTACTAACAAAAGAAAAAGCGGCGGATAAAATCCGCCGCTAAAAGAGCAAAGAATGTTAAGGGCGTTGCCCTTAAAACCCATGAGGGACTCCGTCCCTCAACCCTGC
>NZ_JBKXNW010000005.1:104370-154529 GCF_047012705.1 Pseudoruminococcus sp.
CATGAGGGACTCCGTCCCTCAACCCTGCGAGCCTTTGAAAAGGCTCGAGCGAAACCTTTAAGTGTCTAAGGGAAGTTTGTTAGCTAATTATTTAATTATGCCAAGAATTTCAACACTTCTTGCTACAAAGTCCTTGAGTTCATCAGCAGTGAGCTTTCTCTGGCTGATAGTAGCAAGGTCAAGAATATGCTTACAAACAAGCTTGCGATTTTCTTCGCTTAATGTCGGAAGTGTCTTGATAATATCATTTGTTGTATTAATAACAAGTGTTTCCTTAGCCTCAGGTGAACCCCCGAAAATTCCGCCATAAAGCGTATTCATATCATTCATTCTTCTCATATACTCATTTTGAAGAAGAATTGCGGGAGTTCCCTTAGCTTTAAGACTTTCTGTCTGAATTTCAAGCTTATCGTCGCCGAGTGCAGTCTTAAAGATTTCCTTTAGCTTTTCGTTACTTGCATCATCAGTAACCTCATCAGATTTAAGTGCATCGCCAAGCTCTGAATCTATTCTTACAAGTTTTGTGCCGGTTTCCTTATATTCAAGGAAGCTTATGAAATGTGTATCAATAGTATGTGTAAGAAGAACCGCGTCAAGTCCATTAGCCTTAAACATATCAATATACTGTGCCTGAACACTTTCATCTGTGACATAGAAAATCTTGTCGCCCTGTTTTGGACAATCTGCGAAAGTTTTATATTCGCCTGAGATAGTCTTAAAGAGAATTATATCCTTAACTCTGTCATAGAACTTCTCGTCCTTAATGCAACCGAATTTAATAAATGGAGCAATATCGTCCCAATATTTTTCATAGGTTTCTCTGTCGTTCTTAAACATTGAAGAAAGCTTATCTGCAACCTTCTTTGTGATATGCTTTGAAATCTTAGCGACTTCGCCATCATTCTGCAAGAAGCTTCTTGAAACATTAAGCGGAATATCAGGACAATCAATTACACCCTTTAAGAGCATAAGGAACTCAGGGACAACCTCTTTGATGTTATCTGCGATATAAACCTGATTTGAATAAAGCTTAATTTCACCAGGCATAACCTGAAGCTTATCTGTCTGCTTAGGGAAATAAAGAATACCCTTTAAGTTGAAAGGATAGTCAACATTGAGGTGAATCCAGAAAAGTGGCTCATTAAAGTCGTGGAAAGCCTCTACATAAAATTCCTTATATTCTTCATCTGTGCAATCTCTTGGAGCTTTAAGCCAAAGTGGAGTTGTATTATTAACAGGCTTTGCGTCGTGCTTAATCTCGTTTCCGTCTGCGTCTTTTGTTACAACAGCCTCTTCTTCAGCAGGATTGAGATAAATCTCATAAGGCATAAAATGGCAGTATTTAAGGAGTAAATCACGAAGCTTATCCTTGTCAAGAAATTCTTCCTCGTCCTCAGTTATGTGCATAATGATAGATGTACCGTGCTGTGTGCGAGTACCATCTGTAATTTCATAAGTTGTACTTCCATCACTTACCCAGTGTACAGGCTGTGAATTTGGCTGATACGAAAGTGTTTCAATTTCAACGCTTTCAGAAACCATATAAGATGAGTAGAAACCAAGTCCAAAGTGACCGATAATACCTGCGTTGTCATCGGATTTATCTTTATATTTCTCTATAAATTCTTCCGCACCGGAAAAAGCAATTTGAGTAATATATTTTTCAACCTCATCAGCAGTCATACCAATACCGTTATCTGTAACAGTAAGGGTTTTTGCGTTCTTATCAGCGATAACTTCAATCCTTGGCTTAATACCGTCATTTTCAGCCTCACCAATACTACAAAGACTTTGATATTTTTTAATAGCATCGCAAGCGTTTGCAACAATTTCTCTGAGGAAAATATCCTTGTCAGAATAGAGCCATTTCTTAATTATCGGAAAAATATTTTCCGAGCTTACCTTAATTTGTCCTTCTTTTTGCATTATAAAAACCTCCTATGGCGTAATTGCCGGATTTTTTATGTAGATTTAAACAGGCAATACCATATAGAATTATGGTGCTGCCTGTTGTTTATATAATAATACCAATCATTCATTTTGTCAAATATTGCGGAAAGCGACAAATAAGCGCAGTTCAAAAACGAACTGCGCTTATTCTGAGAGGATTTATAATGTCGAACTGTATATGAAAATCTTGTAAGCAAATTATATTGTGTGAATTTTTAAATAGTTTAAAACATCAATGAGCTTTATTATATACCAAAATCTTATCAGCATTGATTAATTTTATACGAATATCAGAAAATCAAGCCACATCGCCACGATTTGGCACTTGCTTCATATGCAATCTCAATCTGTCAGAAATCATTGCCACAAATTCGCTGTTTGTTGGCTTTCCTCTGCCGTTGTGAATTGTATATCCGAAGTAAGAATTTAATACATCTACATCGCCTCTATCCCATGCAACCTCTATTGCGTGTCGTATTGCTCTTTCTACTCTTGATGAAGTAGTTTCATATTTCTTTGCAACACTTGGGTAAAGCTGCTTTGTTACTGCGTTTATTATCTCAGGGTGTTCTATCGACATAATAATCGAATCTCTAAGATACTGATAACCCTTAATATGTGCAGGAACTCCTATCTGGTGTAGAATCTCTGTAACCTGAATCTGCAATTCGCTATCGGAGCTTTTTATAGCACCGCTTGTCCTTGAAGAATTTCCTCGAATAAAGTCACTTATTCTCTCAAGCAAATCTGCTGTTTTGAAAGGCTTGATTACATAATAAGCTGCTCCTGCTCCGAGTGCCTCTCTTTCAAGCATTGAACTATCGAAATTTGAGAGTGTGATATAAATAATCTCCTTACCCTTTGAATTTCTTCTTGCATTCTTCATAACTCCGACAGCGTCAATATTTTTCATAAACATATCCATAACGACAACATCAGGTGATTGTTTATGAATTTCTTCAAGAAGAGCTGTTCCGTCTTTTTCGCAAAAACTTGGTGATACACCAAATTCTGCATAAACTGTTGTTCCTACATCAGCAAATTCTGCGGAATCCTCCGCAATAAGCATTTTAATTGTATTTTCCATGACCATTCCCCCGATTGATTTATTTGATGATTGAATATTACCATAAACTGGAAAAAATAGCAATAGTTTATCGTCAAAAAATTGGAAAAAAATGGAAATATGGTTGCTTGCATAAAATTAGGCAATATTTTCTATATCGTTTTGTGCAATTTCGTTGACACTTTCATACATATTCTCCGCAAAAATCGCATAGCCTCTTGTCGGGTCATTGACAAAAACATGGGTAACAGCTCCTATCAGCTTACCATCTTGAATAATCGGACTTCCGCTCATACCCTGAACAATTCCTCCTGCAGTATCAAGAAGTTCCTCATCTGTAACATGAATTACCATATTTTTCGTTTCCTGACTATCATTTCTGCTGACATTCTCAATCCAAATATTGTAATACTTCGGTTCACTGCCATCTATTGTAGAAAGCACCTTTGCCTCGCCTGTATGAACATTTTGCTTCCAAGCAATAGGAATTTCTGAATTATCAATCGGTGCTTTTTCTGCCTTACCAAAAACGCCCCTCTCTGAATTTGTAAGAATTGTTCCGATAGCATTATCATCGGCAAAATATCCTCTTAAAGAACCTGCCGAACCAGTGGTACTTTTTGTAAGACCGTTAATTTCCGCTGTAACAATATCACCGCTTAATAAAGGCAAAATAGTTCCTGCTTCGCTATCGCATATTCCATGTCCAAGCCCCGCAAAACACCCTGTATCGTTATCATAAAAGGTCATAGTACCGATACCGGCGGAGCTGTCACGCACCCATACCCCTATTTTATATTGAGCCGTTCCACATAAAGCAGGCAAAAGTTTAGTTGTAAAAATAACATTATCCCTGCGAACTTTCAACTTTATAGATTTCCCCTTTGACTTTGAAACTATCTCAGAAAGTTGTTCATTAGTGTCAGTTTCTGTTCCATCGGCGGATAAAATAATATCACCCACTTGTAATCCGGCGTCCTTTGCCGGATTAAGATACTTACCGTCTACGATAATATCTTCCATATTTATAACTATAACTCCACGAGTATAGAGTTTTACTCCGAAAGGTGTTCCGCAAGGAACAACAGTTTTTTCGTCACTTATTTTAATATCAATCTTTTTTATGGGAATACTGTTAAATAGCTTAAGTTCTCCACTTCCCACTTTTGTGGAACCACTTTTTGTACTTGCCGAAATAAAGCTATCTGCATCGGCCGAAACACAAAGCGGATAAGGTAAACTTATCTGACTTTTATTTTCCGAAACAGTAAATGAAGATTGTGCCGATACTGATTCATAGCCTACAATATAAAAAATCATCATTGAAATAATTGAACATATATATGAAAGCATTTTAAAAAATTTTTTCAATTACTTCACCTCCCTTTAAGAATAGCTTTTCCGACTACGAATAAAATAACTAAGGAAAATGCTAAGCTACAAACTTTCCAACAAATCGGCGGCAAGCCGCCGTTCCAAAGACGCAATGCGTGACCACACCGGACAAGACGCAGAATCGGTTTTGCAAGCAAAACCTCGACATATGCAAGGAAATTTTATTAACGCAGATAAAAAAATTTCCAATGAACTATCGACAAAAAATAAAGCGACGGACAAAGTCCGTCGCTCAAGAGCAAAGAATGGTTAAGGGCTTCGCCCTTAAAACCTACGAGGGACTCCGTCCCTCGACCATGCAAGCCTTTAAAAAGGCTTGACCTAAATTTTAATTTTCTTAGAGAAGTAATTTAGCTAATTATAGAATTCTATTCCTTTATCATTGGCAAAACTATATTTTCAACCTGCATAAGTGCTTCATCAATCTTAGTCAAATCTTTTACGCCAGCCATAGCTCTTTCCGGCTTACCGCCGCCTTTTCCACCTACAATAGCAGCGACTTCTTTGACTATCTTTCCAGCGTGAGCACCCTTCTTAACAGCTTCCTTACCGCAAGCAACAGCGATAGTTGCCTTTTCGCCGTCAATACCGAATAGAACTGCAACGCACTTATCTGCTGAACTAAGAACTCTGTCACACATATTCTTGAGCATTTCTGAATTTGTAGATGTAAATGCTGCTGAAATAATTCTTACATCTTTCTTGAGTTCAGAATTTGCAAAGAGTGAATCAAGCTTAAATGCTGCAATAGAGTTATTGAGCTTACTAATAGAATGTTCTTTCTCCTTAATATCATTTGCGATATGCTCACAAACATCAACAAAGTCATTGATGTTATTAACCTTGAGGATAGCAGCACCTTGCTTAACCATATCTGAGATATGATTAAGTGCATTGAGAACACCACGACCTGTAACAGCTTCTATTCTTCTTACACCAGCTGCAACAGAGCTTTCGCTTATAATCTTAAACATACCGATTTTTGAAGTATTATCAACATGAGTACCGCCGCAAAATTCTCTTGAATAATCTCCGATAGAAACAACACGAACTACATCGCCGTATTTCTCACCGAACAATGCCATAGCACCGAGCTTCTTAGCCTCTTCAATAGGCATTTCTCTGCAATCGACATCAATAGCGTCAAAGATTACATCATTTACCATATTTTCAATCTGATGAAGTTCTTCGTCAGTAAGAGCTGAGAAATGAGTAAAGTCGAAACGCATTCTATCAGCAGAAACAAGCTGACCAGCTTGTTCAACATGGTTGCCGAGAAGTTTTCTGAGGCTTGCTTGGAGAATATGAGCAGCAGTGTGATTTCTCATAGTGGAATTTCTTGTTTCCTTATCGACCTCAGCAGTAACTGTATCGCCTTCAGAAATAACACCGCTCTTAACTACGCAATGGTGCATGAATATTCCGTTGTTGTTTTTAGCTGTATCTTCAACTTCGATTTCACCATTAGAAGTTTTAAGAACACCGATATCACCTGTCTGACCGCCGCTTTCTGCATAGAAAGAAGTCTTATCAAGAACTATTACAACCTTATCATCTGCGCCGGAAAATTTTACTCTTTCGCCATTCTTGATGATTGCAAGAACCTTAGCGTCATTAGAAAGCTGAGTATAACCGAGGAACTCTGTCTTTGCAACATCACTGAGGTCTGCATTATCACTGAGCCAAGCCTCTGAATCAGCCTTGCTTCTTGCTTCCTTTGCACGCTTTTTCTGCTCTGCAAGAAGTTGATGGAAGCCTTCCTCATCAACCTTGAAATTACGCTCTTTTGCAATTTCCTTAATCAAATCGAGTGGCAAACCAAAGGTATCGTTAAGTTTAAATGCGTCATCGCCTGAAATTGTCTGGAAGTCTGAATCATCAATGACCTTATTTAGAAGTTCAAAGCCAAGAGAAAGAGTCTTAGAGAAATTTTCTTCCTCCATCTTAACAACCTTAGTGATAATCTCACGCTTCTCCTCAAGCTCAGGATATGCAGGATTTTCCTTGATAACAGTATCAACAATCTTATAGAGGAAAGGTTCTGTTACGCCAAGGATTCTTCCGTGTCTTGCTGCTCTTCTGAGAAGTCTTCTGAGAACATAGCCTCTGCCCTCATTTGAAGGCATAACACCGTCACCAATCATAAATGTAACACTTCTGATATGGTCAGTTACAACACGAAGTGAAACATCTGTCTTTTCGCTTTCGCCATATTTTACGCCCGAAATTTCGGAAACGTGTTTCATAATATTCTGAACTGTATCAACAAGGAACAAGTTATCAACTCCTTGCATAATGCAAGCAAGTCTTTCAAGTCCCATACCTGTATCAATGTTTGGATGCTCAAGTGGTGTATAGTTGCCGTTGCCGTCATTGTTGAACTGTGTGAAAACATTGTTCCAGAATTCAACATATCTGTCACAGTCACAACCAACTCCACAGGTAGGCTTTCCACAACCGTACTTTTCGCCTCTATCGAAATAAAGCTCTGAACAAGGGCCGCAAGGACCTGAACCATGCTCCCAGAAGTTATCCTCTTTACCAAGACGAACTATTCTCTTAGGAGATACGCCGACTTCCTTTGTCCAAATATCGAAAGCCTCATCATCTTTTTCATAGATAGAAACCCAGATTTTATCTTCCGGCAATTTAAGAACCTTTGTGCAGAATTCCCAGCTCCAAGCTGTTGCCTCGTGCTTGAAATAATCTCCGAATGAAAAGTTACCAAGCATTTCAAAATATGTGCCGTGTCTTGCAGTAATGCCGACACGCTCAATATCAGGCGTACGAATACATTTTTGGCAAGTAGTTACACGCTTTCTTGGCGGAGTAACCTCGCCTGTAAAATACTTTTTCATAGGAGCCATACCTGAGTTAATCAGCAAAAGGCTCTTATCGTCCTTAGGAACCAATGGGAAGCTCGGCAAGCGAAGATGTCCCTTTGATTCAAAGAAAGACAAATATTTTTCTCTTAATTCATTAAGTCCTGTCCATTCCATTTTTTTCACCTTATATTAAAATTATTTTTAACCCATGAGATTGATAGATGATTTTTCATCTTAAAATTCCATTATATATTATATTCTCTTTTCGCTAAGTGTCAAGCACAAATTTATACTCGTTTCTTTCTAAGCACAGAGCCTTTCGGAATTTCTACGCTTGTTATCATAGTAAGCTTTTGCATTGCGTGTGGCGCTGATTCAATCTCGTTGCCCCACTCGTCAAAGAGCTTTTCAGCTTTTGCATAGAAAGGCACTCCTGATGGCGGAAGTACATCAAGTTCATCGCCTGCATAGAATTTATTTCTTTGTGTAAGGCTTGCCTTGCCGTCTGCATAATCCTCACATACGGCGACAACCTCATAATTTCTGATATATCCGCCATTAGATGTAACCTGCCCGGGTTCTCCTCCAAAGAAAAAGCCTGTATTGTATTCTCTGTGGCTTACCTTGTCAAGCTCGTCACGAATCCAAGGCTTGAGAGTATAATTTTCGCCCTCTGCATAATAATCATCTATTGCGTGACGATAAGCATTAGTCGTAACCGAAACATAATAAGCCGACTTTGCTCTGCCCTCAATCTTCAAACTATAAACTCCCGCCTTAACAAGCTCAGGAATATGCTCAATCATGCAAAGGTCACGGGAATTATAGAGATATGTTCCATTTTCATTTTCTTCAATCGGAAAATATTGTCCCTCACGATTTTGCTCATAGAGGTGATATTTCCAACGGCAAGGTTGAGCACAATCTCCCCTATTTGCGTCACGACCTGTCATATAGCTTGAGATAAGACATCTTCCCGAAAATGATACGCACATCGAGCCATGCACAAAGGCTTCAAGTTCAAGCTCTTTTGGAGTTTTTGCTCTTATCTCAGCAATTTCATCAAGTGATAATTCTCTTGCAAGAACAACTCTCTTTGCACCCATATCGTGTAAAACATTTGCTGTATGATAGTTAACTATTCCTGTCTGTGTAGACATATGAATTTCAACATTCGGTGCATATTTTTTTGCTAAAGAAAATACTCCCAAATCTGCAACTATAAAAGCGTCAACTCCGCAATCTGCGGTACTTTCAAGAAAACTTGGAAGTGTTTCCATTTCTTTGCTTCGTGGAGTTGTATTGCAGGTAACATAAACATCAACGCCCTTTTCGTGTGCAAGTGCTACCGCTTTTTTTAGAGTATCGTGGTCAAAGTTTGCCGATGAGGTTCGCATACCATATTCCTCACCCGCAAGATAAATTGCGTCTGCACCGAATTTCAACGCACTTTGAAAACATTCAAAATCACCAGCAGGTGAAAGTAACTCTGTATTTTTCATTTTATCAGCTCCGAATTTTTTTCTTATTTTAATGTAAATTTGGTAGAAATTATTGATTAGTTAGCAAGTTTCTTTAAGACACTTAAAAGTTTCGCTCGAGCCTTTTTAAAGGCTCGCAGTTTCCAAAGGTAATCACCTACGGCAAAGCCTTTGGTCGCTCTCCACAAAAAATAGAAACACTTTATGCTCCTAAAAGCACAGGAAGGTAGAAAAACATTCCACTGGAATGTTTTTCGTAGGGAATCCTCGCAGGGGGTCCCTGAAATATAATTTCTAACTAAAACTTTCAACCCGATAGTTTTTCAAATCTATCGTCAAACTTATGTTATTTTAAAAACGCCGACAAACTGCTTAGTCAGTCGGCGTTTTTGTTTTATTAGTTCTGTGTTGTAGTTAAGCCTGCCTTAATGAGATTTGATTCGTGTTCAGCACCTGTTGTTGCATAATAGGACTGAGCAGGTGAATCAGAAGTAGCAGCCTTATGACAGAAGAAGTAGTAATTTGTATCATCAGGAGAAAGTGCCGCATCAATAGCGTCTTTACCAGGGTTACATATAGCACCAGCCGGCAGACCTTCTATATCGTATGTATCATAACGGCTCTTAAAGCTGTTTTTCTCAGCAATAGGAATTTGAGTTTTACTCTTATATGGATAATATACAGTAGAGTCAACCTGAAGCTTAGTCATACCAACATCGCCAAATGGGCTTACACCATCTGATTTAGCAGTATTAAGACGATTATGCAAAACGCTTGAAACAAGATACATATCATCAACATCGGCAGCTTCTGCCTGAATAATAGACGCAAGTGTTATAACCTCATCTACTGTCATTCCGGCAGCCTTAGCTCTCTGTTCTATTGTAACACGCTTATCAAAACCATCTACACGAGATTTTGTATGATAAACTTTAAGCTCGTAGTTATTGAGAAGTTTTCTCATTACATTTTCCATTTTTTCATCTTTATAGAAATAATAAGTATCAGGGAAAAGATAGCCCTCAAGCTTGTAATATCTTTCAGACTTATTTTTTATTTCCTTCAGGAAAGTAAATTCGTCATCGTAGGTATCGCTATTGCAAGCATTAAGGAATTCAGCTGATGAGCATACGCCATTCTTTTCAAGTACCTCAGAAAATTCTCTTACATTCATACCTTCTGTAAACTGTACAGAAACTATATCCGTTCTGTTAGTATCTGTCTGAAGATATGAAATAATAGCCTGATAGTCAAGATTTTTCTTTATGTCATAAGTTCCGCTGACAAAGCCCGATTTAGATTTTGTCATAGTAGCATAAAGATTGAAAAAGCTTTTATTATTGATAATATTATTTTTATAAAGTATATTTAAAACATCATCAAACGAAGCTTTACTTGGAATATTTATCGTAACTTCTTCATCAGTTCTTCCAACAGCAAGCATATCGTTTATGCCGACAACCATATATCCACCTAAAAGAATGGAAATAAGTGCCGCCATTATAGCCCATACAACTCTAAAGAAACGCTTATTTTTGCGTGATTTTGCTTTAAGACGCTTTTTATCCGCTTCTCTTGCCCTCTTAAATTCCTTCTTTTCAGCAGGAGTCATCTTTTTAGTAATAACATTTGCACTATAGCTCTGTATGCTATCGCTTGTACTATCGAGGTCATCGTCAGCAATAATCATACTCTGGTCTATATTCTGCAAAATACTGGAAGAATTTATATCCTCATCAAAATTGCTGTAAATCGGTTTTTGAGGTATACCATAATCGGTTCTTTCTTCCTGTGGCATATCCTCCATATTGTCTATGTCATCTATATTATCAATATGAACCTTAAAGTTCTCTATCTTATCACGCCTTGAAACAGCTTCGCCAAAGCTCTCATCGGCTATATTATTTTCCTCTGTCTGAGCTTGAGTATCGTCAGTCGGAAAACTTTCTTCATTGATATGAAGCTTAAAGCCCTCTATTTTTTCCTGACGCTTTTCATTCATATCATCGCTCATATCTATACCTCCGTAGTTCTTTGGTTAGTCCGTCTTATGTATTTTTCGGTAACAAGCAAATCTGCTCTCCTATCATAAAAGCCATGCACAAGCTTCCACTGAACGCAAGAGCTATAACAAATTCCCGCCGTATCTCCTCCGAAACGGCTCAAAAATCTATCATAATAACCTTTCCCATAGCCTAAACGATAACCATCAAAATCGAATACCAATCCTGGAATAATACATAAGCCTTTTGAGTAATCCGTCAGAAGTTCACACTGTTCTTTAATCGGCTCAAGAACTCCAAATGTTCTCGGCTCAAGCTGGTCGATTGAAGTAATATAATAAAAATCCATCTCTCGACTATTATCTATACATCTCGGGACGGCAACTCTCTTGCCGTCTTTTAAAGCCTGACGAATAAGACCAAATGTATCTACTTCTATCTTTGTAGAAACATATGTCAGAATCGTATCATTAGATTTATATTGTCTGAGCTTTAATATATTTTTGAGAACCATCTTATCAAGCAAAGCTTTTTGCTTAGGTGGCATTTCTTCTCTTTGTCTGCGTATTTTTTTTCGCAGCTCAGATTTATATTCTCGAATATCATCTATCGGCATTGTATTGCATTCCTTACGCTGTTAGCCACATCATTGCCTTTAAGCTCCCTGAGAAGTTCAAGTCCGAATTCAACAGAAACTCCCATACCTCTTGCAGTAATAATCTTGCCGTCTTTCTCAACAAAACCATTATTGCATATAGCTCCGTCAAGTTCTTTCTGAAAACCCGGAAAAGCTGTTGCGTGCTTGCCTTTTAGCAGACCCATATGTCCAAGAATTGACGGTGCGGCACAAATAGCACCGATGAGAATATCGTTCTGACTGCAATATTCCACAGTACCCTTAACAATTTCAGACTCCTCAAGATTCGTAGTCCCCGGCATACCGCCTGGAAGTACGATTGCCTCGATATCATCAAAATCATCAATTTCTTCTTCCATAATATCAGCTGTAACAACGATATTATGTGAACTCATAGCATCTCTTCCTGTAACTCCTACAGTAACAACATCTACACCGCCTCGTCTTAGAATATCGACAGGTGTAAGTGCCTCAATCTCCTCAAAGCCATCTGCTAAAAATACATATACCATTTTAAGTTCATATCCTTTCTTTAGTCAAGACCAAAACATTTGCCAACTTCCTGACTACAATTTATGTCACCACACATTTATTTTTTAAAAAGCACAGTAACACTTATACAGATACTATTAAACCTCAAATCCGATACAATGTCAATATTTTAGGATAAATTTCTACTGATTATACTATATGTATCACTTTTTATTCAGATATTTAGACATTGCTTACTTTGGGTTATTATGCTACTATTAAAGCAAAACTATGAAATTTGCTTTAATAGTAAAAATTTCGCTCAAGCCTTTTCAAAGGATTGTAGATCAAACGCAACGCCTTTGTCGCCGTCCGCAGACGGCGAAACCCTTTATATTTCTCTGAGCGCAGGAGGGCATAAAAACATTCCGGCGGAATGTTTTTCGTAGTGAACTCTTGCAGGAGAGCATGTTAAATATAAATGTATAAATGCTGAAAACTTTGAATTTGATAGTTTCTCAAAACTATTATAGATTAAGAATTATAATTGAATCCATATTATTCTAAAAATTATTTCTTAAATCATTATAAACAAGACAAGTTGCCGTCATGTTTATACAAATATAATGTATTTTATAAGGAAGTGATTTCATATGAAAATCGACCGACTAATCGGAATCCTTACCATTCTTTTACAAAAGGAAAAAGTAACTGCACCTTATCTTGCAGAAAAATTTGAAGTTTCACGCAGAACAATAAATCGTGATATAGAAGATATGTGCAAAGCAGGAATTCCAATAGTAACAATTCAAGGAAAAAATGGCGGAATATCAATAATGGATGGCTATCAGATTGACAAAACACTTCTCACAAATGATGATATGAATTCTATACTTTCCGCTCTCAAAGGTCTTGACAGCATAAGCAACACAAATAAATATAAGCTCTTAATTGAAAAGCTTTCCGCAGGAAATAATAAAAATCCAGATATTCTTCCATCTAACGAACATATTATAATAGATCTCTCCTCTTGGCAAAAATCTTCTCTTGCTCCAAAAATAGAACTTATTCAAGCCTCTATAAGTAATTCAAAAACAATTTCATTCCGATATTTCTCGCCAAATGAAGAAAGCTTTCGTGAGATTGAACCTATCTCGCTAATATTTAAGTGGTCATCATGGTATGTATGGGGATATTGTCTGAAACGAAACGATTTTCGCCTTTTTAAATTAAATCGAATTACCGAACTTAAAACAGGCAAAATCATCACCAAAAAACATATAAAACCTCCGCCCGACTTTTCAGCAGAAAATATCTTTCCGACAGAATTTACAATCGAAGCTATTTTCGATTCGTCTGTAAAATGGCGTATAATTGATGAATATGGAATCGATAGCTTTAAACAACTTGAAAATGGAAAATTATATTTCATTCATGAATCCACCGATAAATACAGCTTATTTTCTTGGCTATTGACATTCGGAGAAGCTGTTGAACTTTTAAAACCCGAATTTTTGCGTTCAGAATTTGCAAAATATCTCAAAAATATAAGCAAGATTTACACTTAAAAGGATTGAAAAATATGCACATGGTAAATGCAAAAGGAATTTTATCCGCACAAAATGGAATGAATATATACCGTGGCTGTTCACATGGATGTATATATTGCGATTCAAGAAGTAAGTGTTATCAGATGTCGCATAGCTTTGAAGATATTGAAGTAAAAGCTAATGCTGTTCAACTTTTAGAAAACGCTTTAAAAAGGAAGCGAAAGCCATGTATGATTGGAACAGGTGCTATGAGCGACCCATATATTCCACTTGAAAAAAATCTTTGTAATATGAGAAAATGTCTTGAAATTATTAATAAATATGGTTTCGGAGTATCTATTCTTACAAAATCAAACCTTATTTTGAGAGATTTGGAGTTGCTAAAAAGTATAAATCAAAAAACAAAAGTCGTTGTCCAAATGACTTTAACTACATATGATGAAAAACTCTGTAAAATTCTTGAGCCAAATGTCAGTACAAGCTATGAACGTTTTAAGGTGCTTGAAATTATGCGTGATAACGGTATTCCAACGATTGTTTGGCTTGACCCTATTCTTCCGTTTATAAACGATACGGAAGAAAATATTCGCGGTATATTAAGTTATTGTGAAAAAGCAAAAGTTTGTGGAATCATGTGCTTTGGAATGGGACTTACTCTCAGAAACGGCAATCGCGAATATTTTTATAAAAAGCTTGATGAACACTTTCCAAATCTTAAAGAAAAATACATACACAAATACGGAAACAGCTATGAGATTACAAGCCCTAAAAATAAGGAACTTATGCAGATTCTTATATCATTCTGTCGAAAACTTGGAATCATGTATAATATCGACGAAATTTTCTCGTATTTATCAGAATTTAAACAAAACGAAAATGAACAACTTAATTTTTTTGATATGCTATAAAATATGACACACTGTTGTCGTGGTTACTATGATATTCTTATCTTGTCGACAAAAGATATATCTAAAAAATTCAAAGGAGATAAAATTATTATGGAATATGAAATCGTCAATTTGCCCGAAAAAACAGCAGTAGGAATCTCTGCAAGAACAAATAATTTCTCACCTGATATGTGCAAGGTCATCGGCAATCTTTGGAAACGCTTTTTCGAGGAAGGCATTTTCTTCGGCATAAAAAATAAAGCTAATGAAAAAGCACTCGGAATGTATTACGATTATGAAAATAACGAAGAAGGAGATTATTCTACCGCAGTAGCCTGTGAGGTAAGTTCTTCTGATGGAAATAACAGCGATTTAAGCATTATAAAAATCCCCGCTGGGAAATATGCAAAGTTTATAGTAAAAGGTAATGGCGTAACAGCAGTTTCAGATTTTTGGAAAGAATTATGGCAAATGAATCTTCCAAGAACTTTCGTATGCGATTTTGAAGAATATCAAAATAGCGATATGAATAACGCAGAAATTCATATTTACATAGGCATAAAATAATAATATTAAACCAAAAGGCTTCATTCAGATTCTTAAAATGTATTTGAATGAAGCCTTTAATTTTTTATTATAAAACACTCTCTAAGTACCCTTATGGAATATAACAGCATAAGATAGATAGTGAGAAGCTGAAAGATTTTACAGCAGAAAGGTTTGGTTCTGATGAATACCAAAACAATCTCGCTTGATTCTCTTTCGGTTGGCGATTCCGGTTTTGTTTCAAAGCTGCTTTCTAAAGGCGAGCTTCGCAGAAGAATGTTAGACCTTGGACTTGTCAAAGGAACATATGTAGAAAGCCTTATGAAAAGTCCTGTCGGAGGACTTACCGCCTATTTTATAAGTGGTGCTGTAATAGCCATTCGCCCCGAAGATGCGAGATACATTTTAATAAATAAGCAACAGTAATTAAAGCGGTATGTGTATCATTTAGATTTCACATACCGCCAGAATTACTCTATAATATTCACCTTTCTAAATCTTTATTGCAAATATCCTACCATCTTCACTCAGGAGGTACATAGATGAAAAGCGATACTGAAAAGCTTAAAAATTCCAATCTAACGGTCGCTCTTGCGGGAAATCCAAATGTAGGCAAAAGCACCGTTTTTAATGCCCTTACCGGTATGCGACAACATACAGGAAACTGGGCAGGAAAAACTGTCGCCAATGCAAGCGGAACTTTTACTCATAAAAGCATTGACTTCACGCTTGTAGATATTCCGGGAACATATTCGCTTATGGCGTCATCTCCGGACGAAGAAGCCGCAAGGGAATTTATCTGCTTTGGTCAGCCTGATTGTATAATTGTAGTTCTTGACGCAACCTGTCTTGAACGAAATTTAAATCTTGCTCTACAAATTTTAGAAGTAAATAAAAAAGCTGTAATTTGTGTAAACCTACTTGACGAAGCAACAAAAAAAGGTATTCAAATCGACCTTGATGAACTTTCACTATATCTCGGCGTTCCTGTCGTAGGAACTGCGGCTCGTTCCGGAGAAGGTCTTGAAGAACTAAAAGATGCCGTTTTTGATGTAGCCACTGAAAAAAGAAAGGTCTTCGGCACAAAAATAAAGTATAACAGCAATCTCGAAAAAGCTGTAACTAAGCTTGAAAACATTATCGAAGATTCAAAGCTTTTTGATGATAAAACTTTCAGCTATCTTTCAAAAAGATTTCTTGCTTTAAGGTTAATTGATTGCGATAAAAAGCTTGACAATTCCATAAAAGAATATTTCAATTTCAGCCTTATAGAAAATCAAACTATAAATAAAGCCGTCACAAAAATACATGAAGAATTTGAAACCATTGGTCTGAAACAGGATGATACAAGAGATATTATAGTCGAGGGAATCGTTGCAAAAGCAAGAGAAATCTATGCACATTGTACTTGTCTTTGTGATAAGTGTTACAGCAGGCGTGACAGAAAGCTCGATAAAATTTTAACCTCAAAGCTGACCGGTATTCCGATAATGCTTTTGCTTTTCGGGATAATTTTCTATATAACAATTTCAGGTGCAAACTATCCATCTGAGCTTCTCTCAATGGCATTTTCTAAGGTTCAGGAATGGCTTTATGGGCTTTTTGATTTATTACATTCACCACCATTTTTAAAAGGCTTATTGATAGATGGAATGTTCAAAACTCTTTCGTGGGTAGTTGCAGTTATGCTTCCGCCTATGGCAATTTTCTTTCCACTCTTTACCCTTTTAGAGGATTTCGGATATTTACCAAGAGTGGCATTTAATATGGATAGATTCTTCGCTAAATCAGGCACAAGCGGTAAACAATCCCTTACGATGCTAATGGGATTCGGGTGTAATGCGTGCGGCGTTACCGGCTGTCGAATTATAGAATCTCCAAGAGAACGAATTATAGCGACCGTAACGAATAATTTTGTCCCTTGTAACGGAAGATTTCCAACTTTAATTGCAATAATAACGATGTTTTTCGCCGCAGGAATTTCATTACCATTTCGTTCGCTTGTTTCAGCGGGTTTATTATTGACAGTAATAGTTTTTGGAGTGGTAGTCACACTCTTAGTTTCAAAACTTCTCTCAGCAACACTTCTAAAAGGTTTGCCTTCATCATTCACGCTTGAACTTCCACCATACCGTAGACCTCAGATTTGTAAAACAATAGTGCATTCCTTGCTCGACAGAACTGTTTTTGTACTTTTAAGAGCAATGTGTGTAGCCGCTCCTGCAGGAATTGTAATATGGTTGATGTCAAACATTATGATAAATGGAGAATCGTTATGTGTTATAATTTCAAACTTTCTCCAACCTCTTGGCTCACTTATGGGACTTGACGGTGTAATTTTACTTGCGTTTATTTTAGGATTTCCAGCGAATGAAATCGTTGTACCTATAATCATTATGATTTACACTGCCTCCGGAACACTTGTCGAATACGACAGCCTTTCTTCGCTTTATAATCTGTTCGTAGAAAATGGTTGGACTTGGGTAACAGCACTATGCACTATGATTTTCTCACTAATGCACTTTCCATGCTCAACCACTTGTCTTACAATCTATAAAGAAACCAAAAGTCTTAAATGGACGCTTCTTTCATTTATCCTACCTACAATATTAGGCATATTACTCTGTATGGCAATAAACGCTGTTTTCTTTTGGGTATAAAACATAAAAGTGGGCTGCTGAATATAGCAGTCCACTTTTTATAATGCAACTTACAAAATTATATTTGCCCTTTAGATTTATTCTGATTTTTCACTTGATGCTTGCTGATTATCTGAAACCTGTTCAGTTATGGTAATCTTTCCATATTCAATACCGCTCTGTTTATGAACAATATCCTTAATTGTAATTGCTCCTGCATTGGTAACATTTCCGGCAGAAACAACAATACTACACTCGCCATTAGAAATAAATGCTATACATTCATCAAATCCCTTTGCTTTAATAAGGCTTTCTATATTGCTTTGCTGTTCTATCCTTTTCGTGATTTCAGCAACTTGCTTTACTGCATCCGTCTTTGCAGCTTCGTTTTTATCATCATCTTCAATAATATTATTCAGAAGTTCGAGTTCTTCATCTTGTGCCTGTTTGCGTTTAAGTTCAGCTTGTGCAAAATATTCGCTTTTTTCTTCCGCATTGGCATTGGTTTCTTTGACCGATTCATTACTTGTAGTTTCTGATTTACTGCTTTCAGATTTCTTAGAAGCTGAAGTATTTACATACTTAGCCTCACCAATTTCCTTAGATGATGATGTTTTGGAGTTTTCATCGGCATTAGCCAAAAGTGAATCATTCGCCGAGAACTGCCAGTTAAGATAAACCGCCGCACCAAGTGCTACAACCAGAGCCGCAATAATAAACTGTCTTTTACCTAATTTCATTTTATAACCTCCATTATTATGTAAATATATTTAAGCAGCGGTGGCGGATTGCCTCCACTGTCAGGATACCAAATCATTCGTAATCGTTGTCATAATCGAAGAAATTCTTTAACTAATGCACTTTCCAAAGATACTTAAAGTTTAGGTCAGGCCTTTTAGAGCTTACAGTTTTCAAAGGTAATCACCTACGGCAGAGCCTTTGTTGGGTTTTAATTGTGAAGCCCTTAATATTTTTGTTCTTTTAGCGTAGCGGCAAACTTTGTTCATCGCTTTTTTCTTTTATCAGCAACAACAGTTGAATAGGGAACCCCCTGCGAGGGTTCCCTACGAAAAACATTCCACTGGAATGTTTTTCTACCCTCCTGCGCTTTTAGGAGCATAAAGCATTTCGCCGTCTGCGGACGGCGACCAAAGGCTCTGCCGTAGGTGACTACCTTTGGAAACTGCAAGCTTTTGAAAAAGCTTGAGCAAAACTTTTATATTTCTTAAAATAAAGTTCAACTTATCGGCTCGCCGCTTTCTGAACCGAAACTCTTGATGATGCCACACCTAAAACCGTTCGCACACTATCTATAATATTTTGTTTTACAATAGCAGAATCCGCTCCCTCACAAACCACAAGAACACCTTTAATCTTCGGCATAATTTCTGTAACCTTAATCGGTTCTTCGGTGCTGTTCTTCCCCTTGATTATTACAGTTGAAGATTTATTGCTATATTGAGAATTTTCGCCATCAGATTTATTATTTGTATCTATATCAGTCTGATAAACGCTCTCTATCTCTCTATCTATTGTAATAAGAATATTTGTTTTTCCTGCGCCATTGATATTTGAGATAATCTTTGCCAAATCCTCCTCAAGCTTTTTTGCATAATCATCAGCCGTAATCTTCGTTTCAGAAACAGGTGCATCTGTTTCTTCCGTTTTTTTACCCATAAAGCTTGAAAGAAATATCAGAGCTATTCCAAGTATTCCGGCGAAGATTATCAAATTTTTAAGATTATTACCCGAAAAAATTGATTTTGCGGTTAATTTTTTTTCTTCTTTTGTTTCGTCTTTTATATCTTCGTTTTCCATAAATCTCATTCCTTTTTCGCTTTTTAACATAATAACATTTTGACCATGAAATTTAGTGCCGAATCATGCTACTCATTTATAAGACATTCAAGACCTAATTCATCAGCAATTTTACTTCTTATTTTTTCAGAAAATTCCAAGTCCTTTGCTGAGATTTTAAGCCTTACCTTTATCATATTTATGCAGTTGTCCTCATCAATATCCATATCAATAGAAATTTCTTCCGCCTCAACAGGAATCTCAGATAACTTATTCTTAACAAGCTCTACCATACTTTTTTTAACATATTCAACAGATTGTTGATTAGCAGCCTCAACATTAGATGAGCTTATATCTTCTATCGGTGGAACTGCACTAAAATCAAGGTCAATTTCAGATAACGGAACTATTACCGCACAAAGCATAAATCCGCCAAAAACAAATCTGAGTATTCCGTTCATTCTTGAGGACGGTGCAAGAAGCTCCAGAACTCCGCATATAACTGCCGCTATACAAATCACTACTGCCCAAGACGAAATAGCTGTCACGAACCTGCACCCCCTATAATCAGAATAAGTACTGTCGAAAGAATAAACACTGTCATAACGCAGAGCAAAACCGCAGTAATTGTTGAAACAACTTTTGATGCAGAACGCAGCAGCTTACAAACGCCGTCAGTGCCGAGAATATCTCCGATTGATGCGGATATATTAAGTGAAAATATCCAAAGTAAACATCTAATGAGTACGGGCAGAAACATAAAAGCTATTCCGAAAATCATAAATACACCCGAACCGGATTTAAGCAGTTTTAAACCTCCACGAACAGACGCAAGTGATTCGCCCAAAGCTCCGCCGACAACCGGTACAAATGAGCTTACCGCAAATTTTAATGCTCTTCCGCCCGCTCCATCTGCCCTTGTAGTTATTACACTCTGAAATGTAAGAACACTAACGAAAACCGACATACAAAAGGTCATTGTCCATTTGCAGACCTTATATAACATATCGCAAAGTGAAGATAATTTCATTCTTGGAGAAATTGACGACATAACCGATACGCCAAGAAATATATTAAGTAGAGGGAGAAATAAATTTGCCGAAAGAGCTGAAATCGCCTGTGCCGCTGTCATCATAGCAGTACAATAAGATGTGCCTGAAATAGCCTCACCTGCTGAAAGCATAAGCCCTCCCATAATAGGAATATAAAGCGTCATAAAACCGCAAGCACCCTTTATTATTTCACAGGTTTCTTGTATCACTCCACAAAGCGGAACTACAACACAAGCAACAACACAAAGCGTTCCGACAGTAGAGCCAACACCACCCATACTACTTACAAGCGAAACTCGAAAGCTTTCCACAAGTGAACAAAGAACGATTATTCCGATACAAACGGGTATAGCGCCAAAAGGAGAAGTTGCTTCTTTTAGAGCAATATTTGTTATTTCACCGAATACATCTGAAATACTCACCGAAGATAATATGCTCGTTTCAGAAGATGTGATTCCTGCATTTTCAAGAGCATTCTGCGTTTCTTCAGGGAGTTGACCAAATAGTTCCGCTACACCGCTTGAGTTATATTGTTCGGAATAAAGCTCGTCCTCAGTAGCATTTACGCTAAAAGAAAATACTGCTAATAATAAGAAAATAAAGAAAAAAACTCTTTTAAACATCATATTAAAACTTTCCTTAAAATAATAAACTATCGCCAATTCACAGAATCGGTTTATATTCATACAATTTAAGACTATCATTCGGGCGAACACAGTTCGCCCATACATTTTTGCTTACCCGCTTGATAAATATTTCATCTACCACAGCAAATTTTTTAATTGATTTTTCATTACCCCTGATTTATCAAACCCACCGCTACGCTTATAAGCTTTTCAAACATAGGCATTGCTATTATTAAAATTGCGGCTCTGCCTGCCAGCTCAACTCTTGATGCAATCGAACTCTGTCCGGAATCTCTGCAACAATCTCCGGCAAATTGACATAGAAAACATATTCCAACAGTTTTAAGTAATATACCGCCATATTCAGAGACAGCTCCCGCAGAATTTATAAGAATTTGCAATTCATCTATGACAGGCAAAACCCTTGAAAGAATAGCTGTAAATATAAGAACTCCTGCACCAATCGCAAGAATAGTAGAAATTTCGGGAGTATGTTTCTTTATGGAAAGTGCAGAAATTGAAGCAAAAATTCCTATAAAGCAAATACTTACTATATCCATAGCTAAAACCCGAAAAGCGTTTCTATTTCAGTAAAGAGTGTTGCAATCTCTTTAACAAGCATTAGCAAAACCACTATCAAGCCTGCAAGCGTTGTCATCATAGCCTGTTCTTCCCTTCCTGAACGACTAAGGACAAGACTCAACACAGCTACGATTATTCCTATTGCAGCTATTTTAAAAATAAAATCAACATTCATTTTTATCCTCCTTTTTATTTTTAAAGAATGATAAGCGAAACAGTTATTCCACCGAAAATTCCAAGCGTTCTATATAGCTTTCCTTTTTGTGCAAGTTCCGTACGGGCCTTTTCAAGCCTGTCCTCAACCAAAGCAATATTCAAATCTATGCGGCTAATCTCACCATCAATATCTCTCTGCCCAAAATCTGTTCCAAAATCGGATATAAGTTCCTTGTCTGCTTTATAAAGTCTATACTTTCTAAACGCAGAATTAACTGCCCGCTCCCAAGAGATTTTCACATTAGATTTATTCTTAATATTACGAGTAAATTCTGCTGTCATAAAATCAAGCGGTTCATAGCCTGAATCATTCTTAAAAAGTTCCCGAATATCACAGGCTGAAAGTCTTATTCTTGTTTTAGTTTCATTCAGAAGGGTTATGTATTTTTCAAGAAATTCTGTTCGTGATTTAAGCCTTAATGATGCATTTATGCCAACAAGACCTCCCGTAACAGATATAAGAAAAAGTCCTATCAGTTTTAAAATCATTTTGCACCTCGCAATCTGATAAGTTCCTTAATCTTACCAACATTTTCTCTTGAATCAAGTATAACAATCGTTTTAAAAGCGCCTGTTCCGATAAGAGCTTTACCTTGATTTCTTGAAAGTAATTCGTGATAACTTCCTGCGTGTATAGTAGCAATTATACTTACACCAGCATTTACGCCCTGTTCAATCGCTTGCATATCATTTGATGTTCCAATCTCATCGCATATAATTGCTTCTGGTGAAAGTGTTCTTAAAGCTTGCATAATTCCGTCGGCTTTTGAATAGCCATTAAGAATATCAGCAAGTCCCAAATCATTTTTTGAAATTCCTGCATATGTACCCGAAAGCTCACTTCTTTCATCAACAACGCTCGTACGCATAATCCGACAATCAATCCCGAGCGAAATTCGTCTTGCGAGGTCACGCAAAATAGTTGTCTTTCCTGAACACGGCATACCTACTATCAATAAGCCCCCGTCAATCTTTCCAACCCTTCGCATAAGCTCCTCAGACGCATTAGGAATTTCTCGTGCGATTCTTATATTTAATGAGGAAATATCCCGAATAGAGCTTATCTCTCCATGAATAGAAACTGCTGTTCCACAAATTCCTACACGATGACCGCTTCCCATTGTTACAAAGCCGTTTTTGATTTCATTTTGATGGCTATAAACAGAGTAGCAACAAATATTCTGAAATGTAGTGACAATATCCTCCATACTTGCCACAATAGAATTTTCATAGTGTTCAGATAAATTAAAATCATTATCTACAAAGAAGGTATCATTTCCAACTGATAACGCAAGTGGTTTTTCCGCTCGAACACGAATCTCCTGAATCTTAGCTTTAAGCTCGTTTGGCAGTTTGTAAACCGCTTTATAGAGCCTATCATTCAAGGCACGAGAAGCCTCATCAAAGCGTTCACTCATAATTTTCATTCCTTTCGATTGCTTGTCCTTTTAAGAAAATATATGACCTCGAAAACAAAAATAGAACTTGTCATCAATATTTTCAAACAACGGTTGATTAGCTAACAAATTCCCCAAAGACAATTAAAGTTTAGGTCAAGCCTTTTTAAAGGCTTGCGGATTCCAAAGGCAGAGCCTTTGGTGGGTTTTAAGGGCAACGCCCTTAACATCTCTTGCCTCTGTAAGGGCGGACAAAGTCCGCTCTTATGACTGATATTGCTAACAGGCTACCGAGTGGGCAAATACAGTTCGCTTTTATATTTAACCCATTAGTTTGTTGCTGACAAAAGAAAAAGCGGCGGATAAAATCCGCCGCTCAAAGAGCAAAGAATGTTAAGGGCTTCGCCCTTAAAACCCACGAGGGACTCTGTCCCTCGACCCTGCAAGCTTTTGAAAAAGCTTGAGCAAAACTTTTAATTTTCTTTAAGAAAGTGCATTAGCTAATTGCTAATTAGTTCACGCTTCTTCATCGTGGGTTGGCGTCCATCTCTCAGCAGTCAAAAACTCAATCGAGCGTTCTATACTGTCACGAGAGTTACCCCAATCGCCATCTGCGTTTCTATAATCGTACATCTTGCAAAAATGCGATACATCACCTTGAAGTTCCTCAAGATACCCCCCTGCAAGCCTTGCCGTTTCCTCATAAAATGGTACAACGCCTCTGCCCATTGCTTTTGTTGCTCCACTCATAAGTGCTGTATAATGCTCAAGACATATAAATTTTTGTTCAGAATATAACTGCTTAAATTCCGGATTTTGTTCCCACATCGCATAAACAATTCTATACATATTATCCATATTCATATTTACACGATTACATACAAAACACTCGTGTGTGAGCTTATCAAGATTAGCAAGAACCTTTTTATCAGGCTTGCCTTTAACAGTTTTTGGCATAAGTTCTTCTGAAATTTTAAGCAAATGACTTTCGAGAATAAGTGCATTAGAAAGTCTGCTGCCTACTTTAAGCATCATTTTGAAATGCCTATTGCAGAATCCCTGTTCATTAGTAGTGACACGAACATCAGGCTCCATCATAGCTGCACCTGTAACATATTCTGCCATTCTAAGTTCGAGCATATCTCTCATTCTGCAAAACGGACAACCGTCCTTAGGAGCGAACACATCATTTATCGGTATGCTGCAAATATCCTCTTTCACTTGTTCTCCTCCTCTATCTTCAGAACTTTAAGAGCATTTTTTCTGAATATCAATTCATATTCATCTTGAGAAAGCTCCATTTTTTCGAGCATTTTTATATCATCAGCAGAATTCCACATAGGATAATCTGTGCCAAATAACATTCTTTCAGCACCATATGCCTTAATCAGTTCTTTACTTCTACGCTGACCTAAATACATCATAGAGCTTGAAGTATCAAGATAGCAATTCTTATCCTCAAGGTATTCCAAGGCTAAATTCCAAAGTGACCAACCGCCGAAATGTGCAGCAACAACCGTCAACTTTGGAAAAGCGTCAAGAACATTTGCAAGCCTTTCTGGGCGTGAATATTGAAAACGATAATCTCCGCAGTGCATAAGTATAGGCAATCTGCCCTCAAGCATTTCATAAATTCTCATAGCCTTATCGCTATCCATAAGAAAACGCTGTGAATCCGGGTGAAGTTTTATTCCCTTTAAGCCAAGAGATATACAGCGTTCTATTTCTTCTTCGGGATTTTCCATATCGGGGTGAAGTGTACCCAAACCAAAAAGTATATCTGGATTTTCTGAACATTTCTTAGCAATAAAATTATTTATACTTTGTACTGTTTTTGGAGTAACTGCGACAGACTGAACCGCAAACTGAGTAACACCCGATTTCTTACCATCTTGAATAAGCTGCTCAAGGGTTCCATTATAATCCATTTTTATACCGTAACCATCAGAGACGCTTTGAGTTGCTCTGTCGGCAATATTCTCGGGGTATATGTGTGCATGAAAATTTATAATATTATTAAATGACATAATTATCCTTCTTTAAAGCTTTTTACTATCCATTTACCATCTTTATATTCCCATTCGATAGTGCATCTTACATTATCGCAACCGGTAACAGCAACGCCGGTATCTGAATTTGTAATTGTATAATAATATGTAGTTGTCGCAGAATTAAAACGCCATTCAGTAGAAGGATAGCTCAATTCCTCTTTTACAGCTTTATGGCGTAAAGAATTTGCTTTGTGCATCCAATCCAACTGCTCATATGTGTAAAGATTAAGAACGCCCTCATATTTTTCCGGCAAAACGTCCTCATGCTTCCAAGAAGATTCAACAAGCTCTTTAGTCATCTGTGAGATATAAAAAGAGAAGCCGAAATAAGTAATCACACAGATTAATACAAGACCGATGATAATTCCTATAAGTTTTTTCATAAAGTAACAATCCTTTCTTTAATGTTTGATAATAGCATTATTATATTACAATATGAAATAAAAGTAAACTGCCATTTCATCATTTTTATATAATTATTTCAATACATACTATTTTCTGAAATCATATACAAGGTAACTCTCCATAAAACCATAATTCATCTTTAAATATAAAATCCTCATCTATAAATTTCTCATAGTAGCCATATTCCTGAAGTGAAGTTTTTATATTTCGTTTTCTGACAAATGAAATATCATCAGAAATTGGAGTCCAATATTGATATAGTTCCGTTCGATTCCAAAATTCACTCCAGTATTTCTCATCATAGAAAATAATAATCTTAGAACTCCATAGATTAGGAAATGATAATACAGAAGTAACCTTACAGAACTTAATGTCTGAAGGTTTATCTGCAATAAAGCGTTCTGTGGTTTCAAGCCATTTTCTGCAAAATTCCGTTTTTATCTTTCCACTTGTACACCTATGCTCAATAAACATATCACTTGGAACTTTAAATTCCTCAAATTCTCCAACAATTCTTTCAAATGGAGTAAATTTGTCTATTTCCTTAAACATCGACTTTAATTTCCTGTATTGTCCTCTTTGCTTTTTTCGTTGCATAAACATATTATATTTCAAAAATTCAACCTTTCATATCTATAAGTTTTGTCAGTATCTCATCTGCAACAGCGTCTTTTGAAAGCAATCCAAGAGAAAGCTCATCACTTTCAGTGATAATAGTTACTATATTAGTATCTACACCAAAGCCCGCACCCTTATCACTTATTGAATTTGCAACTATCATATCAGCATTTTTCTTTTTAAGCTTTTTGCGTGAATTTTCAAGAAGATTTTCGGTTTCCATAGAAAAACCGCATATAAGCTGACCTTCACGCTTAGACTCACCCAAGCTTTTAAGAATATCCTTAGTGCGTTCAAGTTCTATAGACATATCTCCGTCATTTTTCTTTATTTTCTGTTCAGCAACAATCTTTGGCGTATAATCTGCAACAGCTGCCGCCTTTATTATAATATCCTGTTTATAAGCACAAGCTCTAACTGCATTATACATATCCTCTGCACTTGTAACTTTAATTATATTAACAAAATTCGGAAGCTCACATTCGGTTTTTCCTGCAATAAGCGTAACCTTTGCACCCCTCAGCATAGCTCTTTTTGCAAGAGCCGCTCCCATTTTTCCAGTCGAATGATTTGTAATATATCTCACAGGGTCTATGCTCTCACAGGTTGCTCCTGCTGTAACAAGAACCCTCATCCCGTCCATATCATGTGGAAGTGCTATTGCTTTAAGAACATAATCAAATAAAAGCGATTCGTTCGGAAGTCTGCCGTTACCAATATCACCGTTTGCAAGTATACCTGATTCAGGCGGAATTTCTTCATAACCGTAGTGCTTTAACTTTTGTATGTTATCAAGTGTAATCGGATTATTATACATATTGGTATTCATAGCAGGCGCTATAATCTTCGGACAGTTGCAAGCAAGAGCCGTTGTAGTAAGCATATCATCTGCGATTCCACAAGCAAGCTTTGCAATTACATTTGCTGTTGCAGGAGCTATTATAAGCAAATCGGCTTTTTTTGCAAGAGAAACATGCTCAACGCTATATTCAAAGTTTTTATCAAAGGTATCAACTATGCACTTATGCTTTGTGAGTGTTTCAAAAGTAAATGGAGTTATAAACTCACAGGCATTTTTAGTCATAATAACATGAACCTCTGCCCCGGCTTTTATAAGCATACGGGCAAGATTCGGCATTTTATAGGCGGCAATTCCGCCGCTCACACCGAGAAGTACGGTTTTTCCTTTTAGCATTATAATCCTTCTCTCCACAAAAATTATTTTCTAAAAAACTTTCTCAAGGCGGCGTGCCACCACTCTCAAGACGCGGTGCGTGACCGCACGGGACAAGACGCTGAATCGCTCGACATTTTCAATCGTATTATGTTGTCGCGATTGTTGAAATTACCGAACGGGCGAACACTACGATTTGCTAACCAAACTTTCCCAAGACACTTAAAAGTTTCGCTCGAGCCTTTTCTACACCAGCTTTGCTGGTGAAAGCTGCTCGCAGGGTTGAGGGACAGAGTCCCTCATGGGTTTTAAGGGCAACGCCCTTAACATTTCTTTCTCTCTAAGTGGGCGAACATAGTTCGCCCACTAATCACTTTATTTCTCTAACAATTATAAGCAAAAGCTAAACCAATGTCAAATTATCAGCCCTCAAGTTGAACTTTAAACAATATGACAATTTACATATTGATATAAATGTGATAAAATCAAAATATATGTAAATATTTGGCTTATTATGTTGAATATTGAATCTTGCACGAAAAGTGGTGATTAAATGCTTTCAGAAGGCGAAAAATTTGAACCTCTCGGAAGCGGTATTGAAGTTATTGTTTCAAAAAGGCATATTTTCTGGACAGATACCGTTCTGCTCGCAAGCTTTGCAAAGCCTAAAAAATCAGACCTTGCTTGTGACCTCGGCTGTGGCTGTGGAACTATACCACTGATTTGGTGCAGAGAATCTGCAACCACGCCTAAAAATATTCTCGGCGTAGAAATTCAGCAAGAAGCCTATGATATGGCTTGTCGCAGTGTTGAGCATAATAAGCTTAAAGATAAAATCAATATAGTAAATGCTGATTTGCGAAATCTAAATGGAATTACAACCTTTGGCATATATAACCTTGTTGTGTGCAATCCTCCATATAAAGCCGAGGGTACGGGAATAGTAAATCCTGATAGTTCCCTTAAAGCTGCAAGGCACGAAAGCGAATGTACTATTGACGATATAACCGCCTGTGCATCAAAGCTTTTGCAGTTTGGCGGAAGATTTTGCATATGTCAGCGACCTGAACGCCTTCCGGATATAACAGAGGCTATGCGTAAATATAATATTGAGCCTAAACGCCTGCGTTTCGTTCAGCTTAATACGAAAAAAACTCCTAAGTTACTTTTGATTGAGGGCAGACGAGGCGGAAATAAAGGCGGATTAAAAGTTGAACCTACACTTCTGCTCGAAGACGATTTTGGAAAATGCAGTCAGGAAATGCTCGAAATCTATGGCTCATTCGCACATGGTCATCAAAAATAATTTAAAAATATAAGGTGAATTATGAACGGAAAATTATATGTAGTCGGCACACCAATAGGAAATCTTTCAGACTTCTCTCCTCGTGCAATAGAAACTCTCAGAAATGTAGATTTCATTGCGGCAGAAGATACAAGAGTTACACTCAAACTACTAAATAAATTTGAAATTAAAACTCCTATGATAAGCTATCACGAGCACAATATGCGTGAGCGTGGCGAGATTGTTTGTGAAAGAATTGAAAACGGAGAAAATTGTGCCATAGTAACAGACGCAGGTATGCCTGCGGTTTCAGACCCAGGCGAACAGCTTGTTATGCAGTGTGCAGAAAGAGGAATTGAAGTAAGCGTTGTTCCGGGACCTACGGCAATGGCATCTGCTCTTGCAATCTCAGGACTTCCAACCGGAAGATTTACCTTTGAGGGCTTTCTCAGCATGAATAAAAAAAGCCGTCATGAACATTTGCTCTCATTGCGTGATGAGCATAGAACTATGGTATTCTATGAAGCTCCGCATAAGCTTAGTGCAACCTTAAAAGATATGGCTCAGGCATTCGGTAATCGTAGAGTTTCTATCGTTCGTGAGCTTACTAAGGTTCACGAGGAAGTCATTCGTACAACCTTGCCGGAAGCCTATGAAAAGTACGGCGATGGTTCATTAAAAGGTGAAATCGTTCTTGTAATAGAGGGAGCTCCTATCATAGAGGAAAAAGAAATGACTCTTGAGGATGCAGTAAGCTTTGCAAAAGAACTTATGGAGAGCGGTTCTAAACCATCAGAAGCAGCTAAAAAAGCATCTGAACTTTCAGGCATTAAAAAGGCTGATATTTATAAAGAGATAGTATAATTATATTTTTTAGGGGTAAAAATTTTTAGGAGGAAATTTTATGAATGTTATTTTGGCGTCGTCTTCTCCGAGAAGGCGTGAGATTATGAGTATTCTTACAGATGATTTTATCTGTATTCCGCCCGATATAAATGAAATTGCACCATCAGATATTGAGCTTGAGCTTAAACCGCAGTATATTGCAACTCAAAAGGCAAAATATATATCCAAAGGTCATCGCGACGCTATGGTAATAGGCTGTGACACTTCGGTTATAATTGATGGCAAAATTCTTAATAAGCCTATAAATACCGAACACGCAAGGCGTATGCTCAGATTGCTTTCAGGCAATACCCATAAAGTCATAACCGGCTGCTGTATAAATTACAGAGGTTTAGAGCGTTGCTTTAGCGTTTCAACTGAAGTTGAGTTTTTCGAGTTGACCGAAAATGAAATAGAAAGTTATGTCAATACAACTGAACCCTATGATAAAGCCGGTGGCTATGGAATACAAAGTCACGGTGCATTATTTGTAAAAGGAATAAACGGTGATTATTATAATGTTGTTGGTATGCCAATCTCAAGAATTGCACGAGAAGCAAGTGAACTTTTGATGGAATATGAAAAACAAGTCGAACAAAAAAGCAAAAAATAATTTCATAATCTTAATTTAAAAAGTAATTGGAGGAATTTCATGCAAAAAGCACAGAGAAAATCGGGCATAGAGCTTTTAAGAATTATTTGTATGCTTATGATTATCGTACTTCATGCCTATACATATGGTGGACTTAATCAGCTTTCTAATGCTCAGAATGGTGGTTTTGAAGCAACAAGCGACCTTATATGGTCTTTTTTCAGAACACCTGTTAATGTCTTTATGATTATTACAGGCTATTTTATGAGTAAAGATGTACTTGATTTCAAAAAAAGCTATCGACGCATACCAAAAGTATATGCAACTATGCTTTTTTATTCTATTTTACTTACAATCTTTGCATTCATAGTTTATAACTATAATGGTTTTTCTATTCCAAATGAAACAGCAGATAACCTTACATCTGCCGATAAGCTTAAAATAGACACTATGCATGACCTTTCCGGACGCTTTGCAGTTTATTCTATTATCAAAATGTTTTTCCCTCTACTTTCAAAGCAATGGTATTTTTTAACAAACTATGTTATAATTTTGCTCCTCTCACCTTTCATAAATAAAGTCCTTGTTGAAATTGATAAAAAGCAATTTAAGATTCTTCTCGGACTTCTTTTCGTATTTCTATCAATCTACCCAACAATTTCAACTATGGGTGGTTTGAAGGAAATATTCTCTACTACCAAAGTTCTACCTATTGAATATGGAAAATCTATGATTTCTTTCCTATTTATGTTTATTATAGGTGCTTATCTCAAACGCTTTGTCGCAGACGATGAAAAGCTACACTTTAAATACCTTGGCTATTTTGTAGGACTTTGCATAATAGATTTTTCGCTCTATTATTTCCTCGGCAATGTTATGCTCAATAAAGTAGGGCTTTATAATAGTGCTGTTTTCGGACAATTTTCAAACCCATTGGTAATACTTGAATCAGTTTCAATATTCCTATTTTTCAGAGGCTTTCAATTCAAATCAAAAGTTGTCAACTACATCGCCGGAACAACTATTGGAATATATGCCATACATGAACATCCTCTTATGAGAGGTTTCATTTGGTCGCATAATGAACTTGGCGACCCGAATCTCTATAATAATTTCTTAGGAATAATATTTGTAGTAGCAACTATTTTCGAGATATTTATAATCTGCTCGGCAATAGACATTGCAAGACAAGGAATTTTTACAGGCGTAATAAAGTTAGCACAAAAATTCAAGAAAAACAAGCCAACTGAAAAAGCCTGAATGTTTGCACAGATGTTGTAATATATACCAAGTTAGTTATATCTAATCTATGAGATTTTATGTAATTTTCTGAAAAATACTTGATTTTTAAAAATTTTATGATAAAATATAGGTATCATTATTAAGGAGGTTATTTTCTATGGCATATGTAATTTCTGACGATTGCATCGCTTGTGGTGCATGTGCAGCTGAATGTCCTTGCGAGGCTATCTCTGAGGGTGACGGCAAATATGTAATAGATGCTGATGCTTGTGCTGGCTGTGGTTCTTGTGCAAGTGTATGTCCTGTAGGAGCTCCTCAGGAAGCTTAAGCTTAAAAACTTAATATTTAACTAAAAGACAGCTGTTATCATAACGGCTGTCTTATTTTATAGCAAAAATCTCGGATTTTTTATTTTGCAAATATAAAAATTACAATAAAAAATGAATTACCAGTAATCCGCTTTCGATTAGGTATATCAGCATTAAACTTTCTGCTCAAAATAGATTAGGATATTTATGTAAATATTCTGATGCATATTTAAAATCTTTTTCTACGAAGAACTAATGCAAAAATATATTTTTGCATAACTCTCAATGCAATCTTTAGATTACGATATATTCCTTGTCTTTCAAGTCATATATACATTCTGTTATAACCATACATGTTAATTTTATTGCTGACATTCTTTTATTTCTTTTTCATTATTACTTATGAACCTATAATTTCTCAGTATAAAAATTTCTCCTATAGTAGTTATCTTAATTCTACAATCGAAAATTACTTTTTGTATTATCTATTTTTTACGGATTTATTCATACTTTATACAATATAAAAAAACTATGAATGAAAAAATAATTTCATCCATAGTTTTTCATCAATAACATATTTGAGTTATTATTCCAAAAATCCGAACACAAAAATATTGTGTTCGGATTTGCACAATCTGGTGGACCTATCGGAAACCTATTCAAACAATTATTCAATAATTCGAGAATATGTCAAGGGATATAAGCCCACCCCTGTAAAACCGACCATAGATCCATCAATCACAGATTTATCCTACGACCCAAATTCTACAGTAAAAGCCATCACTCAGCAACAGAAAAATCTATCAGAACTAGAAATTCAAACAATTTGCGAAAGATATAAGAATGGCGTCTCGAGCTACGAACTAGCCAAGGAATTCGGCTGTCACCGCAGGACTATCAGTGACACCCTGAAACGTAATGGCGTTGAGGTATCCCACCAAGCCGCCACAAAACCAGAATTGGTCAAGCGCATCATAGAGCTATACGCCGAGATGAAGACTCCAAAAGAGGTTGGAGCCATCGTAGGGGTTGGTGGCGATACTGTCCGCAAAGTCCTTAAAGAGAACGGAATCTATATCCGGAAGAGCTGGGAGTATCCGAAGGGGACAAAATAGTACAAATCGCTGCCAAAAAAAACACAAGACACTTCCGAAAAACTTATGTTAAAATAAAAACATAAGTAATAAGGGAGTTATAGGATGAGCAAAAAATGTTCATTTTTATATGGGACCTTGGCGGTAGTGCTCGGTATTGCTACTAGTGGTTCTATGGTTGGTTCTGTCTACGCGACCAACTACAGTGGAAGCGAAACTATTGATTTATCGGCCGATATCACCGATGGCATCATCATAAAAAGTGGAGCAAATATTACACTAAATCTTAACGGTCATACCATTAGCACTACGGAGTCGGAGGACACAATCTACGTCGAAAACGGCGCAACATTGACAATTAGCGGTGATGGTGAAATTACTAATATAGCCGGAAAAGCAAACATCTTTAATAATGGCGTAGTAACTATCAATGGCGGTAAAATCACTCACACCGGAAGCTACTATGCAATCCTCAATCACGGGGAAATGATAATTGAGGATGCAACCGTAACCTCCACTTCTGAAGGTAATAGTATGGTGGTAAATGGTTACTATAATTACACTAGCACCGACGAGCGCATCGGCTACGTTGAAGGTAAGGGCATTGCCAATCCAACTATGACTATTAATGGCGGTACGTTTACTGGCGATATTAAAAACTGTATCTATAAAGGCGATGACGGCAGTATTAATAATATCAGTGGCGGCACTTTTAGTGGGGCAGCAGCCTGCGTATTGCAAAACGTAAACGAAATGACAATATCCGGCGGCGACTTCACAAACAATAATTCGGGATACCCAGTAATCAACAACCAATACTACGATGATGAAATAGACAAAGGCGTGGTTACTATCGAGGGCGGTAATTTTACTTCCGCAGACGAAAATAGCCCACTATTTGAAAATGGAGATAACAGCACAATTGAAATTAGTGGCGGTTCATACAGTCTTGAACCAGACGAAGAATTTATCGTAGACGGCATAGGATTCAACCAACAGGACAATAACCGCTGGGAGATTGATGCACCAGAGGAGCCAGAAACTCTCCCAACCGTTACAGAAGAACAAAATCCTGCCACCGCAGACGATATCCTTACTACTACTGGCATACTTGCCACATTAATGCTCGGCCTATTGGCCATAATTGGTGCGCTCGGCTTCAATAAGCGTCGCGCCTAAATAAAGTACATGCGTACAATCCCCTACCTTTTTCAGTAGGGGATTTTTTGGAACCATACAATCATCCGACGACACCGACTTGCTTCACTTAACACTCTTGATTAAGAGTTAAACCTAGCACGAACTACGCAGATAAATAGCCATTAACTACATTACCCCCAGTTTACTGCCGCATTTCATGTTCATTAAAATATAAGCATGAGCAAGCACGTATCTAAAGACAAGAAAAAGAAAATCGTCAAAATGTATTATCAGGGGGAGTCGCCTAAATCCCTCTGCGAATACTACTCTATCCCCAAAAGCACGCTATATACCTGGATATACCAATTCCCAGAAAAGAGAAGGAACAGCAAATACCTAGCGCCATCAACCGAATATAAAAATCTCGTAAAACATGCCGCAAAGCTTGAACATGAACGGGATATCCTACAATCGTTCATTGCTGGCTTAGACTTAACCCAAGAGACAAAATACGGCTTCATGGATGAAATATATGGCCAATACAATATTCATGAGATTTGCGACGCCATGCAAGTTAATCGTGGCACTTACTATAACCATCTCAAAGCAAAAGATAGGCTTACCAAGTATGACGAGCGCAAAGCATATCTATCTGAACAAATTTGCAATATCTACGAAGAGAGCCATAAGACCTATGGTGCTGAACGAATCAGGCTTGCATTTAAGAAGCAGGGTATCAAGGTTAGCAAAGCATATGTTCTAGATCTCATGCATGAGACCGGCATCCTCAGCTACAATAACAGCCCGAAGAAGCTCCAGCGCATCCTCATGTGGCGCACTCGTAAAGAGAATCTCTTTCTCAAAGGATATACAGCCACGGAGCCAAACCAAATCTGGGTCTCAGATATTACTCTCTTCCGCATGAATAGCCGTGATTACTATATCTGCGCATATCTAGACGTTTATTCCCGAAAGATCGTTTCATATACTATTGGAAGGTCCGCTAGTACACATCTTGTCAAAATGGCTCTCGTTAGGGCCTATTCCGTGCGAAAACCAGAGAAGGGCTTGATCATTCACACGGACGGAGGCGCACAATATGATTCCTGGAGCATGCGCCGAGAATACCTCAAAAGGCATATTCGACATTCTATCTCCCGGCCCGGCACGCCAACAGATAATCCTCTGATAGAATCATTTTACTCGAGGCTTAAAAGCGAGCTACTCAACGTTTATTTCTTCCGTAGCGAAGCTGAACTATACGAGAAACTTGCCGACTACATTGATTTTTATAACAACCAGCGTATTCATGAGGACCTTAATGGTCTATCCCCTGATGAATTTGAGCAAAAGGTTGTTTTAGCAAAAAGTCCAGTTTAACAGGGAAGAATACAAAAAACGAGGGGTTCAAAACTCCTCGTTTTAGAAAATCTCACATCAGTTTTTGGATTTTTCCGCATTTGCGAAATCCGTACTAACACCCCTGTTAAATTGGACGATAAATCAAATTTTGGTCTAAATTTTGAAGACCATATCAGTCCAAGCCATATGCAAAAGATATCAGTCCGGGGACTCGGTATATAAATTGGCCAAAGACTTCGAGTGTCACAGAAGTACTATTAGTGCAGTATTAAAACGTAATGGCGTAGAGGTATCACATAAAGCATCCACGAAGCCTGAACTCGTCAAGAAGGTCATAGAACTATACGCTGAAATGAAAACGCCAAAAGAAGTCGGGACAATTGTTGGATTAGACTGCGCAACAGTAAGGCAGCTGCTCAAAGACAACGGAATCTATATCCGCAAGGCATGGGAGTATCCGAGGAAATAGTAACCTTACCTTAATAATCCTATCTAAACTAGTAGCAAGTTGCGTGGGCAGTATCTCCGAAACTAGATATATTACAATTTCTTATCCTATACAAAGAGTTTAGAGTTAAGTCCCAAGCCCTATCGGATTGTTCTTTACGTTTTTCCTCCAGCTTAGACACGGCTTCGTCGTACCTAGTTTTAGCTGAACTTATTTTATTATTTGCTTCGGCTATGTTATTATCCTTAGCTTTAGTTACATGTTCTTCGTTGCATTTAATGACGCCATTTTGAAATGCTACGTCATAACTATATGACCAAAGATCCATATATCCCTCTTCGCGAAATTCTAGCCCCTCAGCCTCAGTCAAAGAATTAGCATAGTTCTTAGCGTCTTCATCTGCACGTTCGTTACAAACTCTAAGCAACTTCGCCTCATTCGCTTCGCGTATCTCGCCATCGTAGTATAGATATCCAAATACAGATAAGCCGCACAATAATATGAGAACGGCACAGAGAAGGGCAATCGCTTTTTTATTTCTTTTTACGCCAACAGCAGCCTTTTTCGTTCTTCTAGCAAGCTTATCTTCACCGGAAATCTTATATATTTTAGCCTGTATTTTATACATGCGCGAAAGTTGAGACTTCGAGCAGGAGTCTTTATACTGGTCAGCTAGCTTATCTAATACACGCTGACATTTTTCGAGTTGGCCACGAGATATTCCATCTTTTAGATGGTCGTCAAGTTTATCTAGGACATCATCTATTTTATCTGACCTTTTCGAAGGGGAATCCTCACGATCAAGGCCGTATTTTCGTTCAGACCCCAAGCCTACATCCATACATCTCTCCGGTTATACTTAAATAATTATATCATTCTTTAAAAGATAAACACGAGCAAAGCTTAGGAGTATCCGAGAAAAAAGAATGATATATAAACATATTTTTCCCACTCACTACCGAGAATATTGTTTATACAGATCTGGTTTTATCTTCTTTTTATGAATGAACTTGCTCACGCTATCTATGATACTCTTTTTAAGCCTTTCGGAAGCATAATAAGAAATAGCAGAAGCCGGTAAAGTTGCTAGCAATGCTCGTCCTCCAAAATCTTTCGCCTGTGCATCGCCCCCAAAAATAAGGCCACCAAGTCCAAAGAAGACGCCTAGAACACCAAATCCAAATATAAAATTGAGACAATTGATCGTAAACTCTTTCAATTTCGTCTTAATAATTAGAAGTTCTCCTTCCTCGCAATTGGTAGATTCTATGGCTTTTATCAGTTCTTTTTTTATATGCCAACTCTCTAGATACATATCATAATTATATCAGGTTATTTTTTGCTACGCCGGGTCAATTTGTAGCGTCCCCACACAGCACCAACCCACCATACTATTTTTTCGATCATTTGGGATCTCCTGTTTAGTTTACTGAGTCAAGATAACCCGAATCAAAGAAACAAGAAAGCATGAGTTCAATGTTTATGACATCGCAAGAGACGATAGCTGTGCGAGCAAGTAGGCATCCTTGTTTGAATTTTTCACCTCGAGCCGACCTAGCACAGATTGCTCCGTCTCAGGGCTCCAATAAATCTTCAATTTGTTCTTGGCTCTAGTGATCGCAGTATAGAAAATATTGTGCGTGATTCGTTCTTCCGTTTCATTTGTTATTACAATCTTCACAGAGTCATATTCCAAGCCCTGTGCCTTGTGGATGGAAACTGCATATGCGACTTGGAACGGGACGACCGTCGAATTATTATCGTCATCGTCTTCGTCGGTGCTACGGTATTTATTGACGCTAAACGAAATGATGGAATTTCCATCTTCTGATTCGCCGATCAATTCAAAATCATAACCCCATGCATCGATTTCATTAATCGATTCCTCGAGTTCAATATCAAACCAGATTTGCTGTTTCTCTGGACGAATATCGACAATTCTGCCTTTTGAGTTGTTGTGAATCAGCGGAGAAAAGATATTCGACTCATTGAATAGGATCGGATCACCTACCTTGTAGGTATTAATCCCCCATACGATGGCTGGACTAGGATTACTATTCTGCAAGAACCTGTTGATATTATTTATACCATACAGACCGTCATAGTTTAGGCAAAGAATAATCTCATCGTCATCGCTATGCTCAAAGATGGATTCATCAAGTCTTGCTACATATCCGTTCTTTACTAGCGGCTCTAGGATCGCATCGTCGAGCTTGCGCACGCGATCCCATACAGTTAGAAGATCATTATTCGTCGTCCGATAAGGATGCGTCAACTCAAATATTGAAGTCGTTGGTAAAAATTTCTGAGCGATGCTAAACCAGTTTCCAAAGTAAATTGACTCAATCTGAAAGATGTCGCCAACAAGAACAAGTAACTTGAAGTTTGCTTTTTCGAGCACACGACGCATATCGTCATTGCTGACCGTACTACACTCATCAATAAAGAGAACATCACAATCCGTATTGTTGTTCCGCTTTGAGAGAAACTTCGCAATTGTGTTGTACTCGCTATTTCCGGCAGTAACCTTTCTGCGCATATTATCTACGGCAGGGTGTGTATTGGCTAGGAATATCTTATCCTTGTCCGCCCAGAAATTAGAGATGTGCTTGATCAGTGTAGATTTCCCAGTACCAGCAGAACCGTAAATCAGTGCAACGTGGGAATTGGCAAACATCTGTCTAAGAGCTTCTTTCTTACCGTCATCATCAATCACATAAGACTCTCTAGCTATCCATGAATCAACAGATGCTGTATATTGAGAAACGCCTGAAGATGCCAGCTCCTGCAACTTCTTGATAATTTCCGTGCTATCTTCAACGTAGCCTTTAATGTATAGATGGTCTTTGTACTCCTCAATTCTCCGCGCAGTGTGCTTATAGTATAGGGAAAAATTGTATTTTCTTATCAGGACATCAATATCTTCAAAGCCTTCAATTTCGGCCTTAGGTGTGAAAAGGTGTCCGTCTATTTCCGTGTTGTTTTTAATGTATCTTGCGAACAGTTCATGCTTGTGGCCGGAAACAGGAATAGACTCAAATAGGTCGTATATTCTTGGATTATGCTGTCTTGGAGAGCTGCAATATGGCATTTCATCAAAGGGTTTACATCCATAGTGGAGATAGAGCCCAGACAGCCCGTCATATCGCTGATTCCACAGTTGCCACTTAATGACTCTATTGTTCATCTTATGGAGCAAATATCTCAACACATTTGCTCCGGGCTTATTGCCGATAATTATGGCACGGCACTGATCTAGCATTTCATAAATTTTAGTAGATTGAGCGCGTTCGGTAATCTTGCCTTTTACGAAATCATAGTAATCTTGATCGCTACTCACGAGCTCAGTTAGGGACATCCTAACAACAGACAGGAATCTCATCAGCTCTCTATACTCATTAGAATTCGTACTATGCTTAACTCTCGGACCGAAGATTTCAGACAAATTATCCCACTCACATGGGCGAATAGACACCTCGTAGCCGTCAATCACGAGAATAGACATATCTTTGTCTAGAATACGGATCATGTCGTTGTGAATTGAAAACTTAACGGCATAGTTATCAACAATCTCATGCCGCGTAAACGCAATGACACGATCAAATTTGCTCGCATTCGCATTTGCCGCCGTAAATGTTACTTCATAGTAAATCTGTTGATTTACAAAAAATGGTTTTACCTTCTGCACATAATAACGATCGTTGTAAGTAACAGGGTAGCTATGCGTACTCGGTGACTCAATTCTTTCCGCTATCTTTTCATAGTAATCTGAAAGTTCCGTATCTGTATTCAGCGGGAAGTCGCCTATATTCTCCAATACATCCAGATTATAAGCTTGCTTCAGGTATAGCTTTATTTTGAGGAGATGCTCATAGTATTTGAGCATAAGACGTTCCGATCCGTCTTTATCCACAGTATAATGCGACACAGACTTTTGGAGCATCTCGTGGAACCTATAAAGGAATCGCAAATCTCCACGACGCTGCATGTCCTTCAATGCGGCAACATTTAGATCGTAATCATTAGGATTAACATCTTGACCATTTGAGTAGGCCTTAATCGCTATATACTCCACGAAGTTGCGTATCTGGCTAAGTATATTCTGGCTCAAAAGCCCTCTGTCGGTTTCGCGGAGCTGTTTTATGTTGTCACAGATCACTCCATTCGCATCAAGAATGGCCTTATCGATTCTTAACATTTTTTATCCCTCCTTGGATGCGAATATAGCAAGTTTATTCCTTCTCCCCATAAGGAGCAGGATCTTCGGCGACCATGCCTATATCTCTAGGCTGAGAAAAATCATACGTTACAGTCTTATGAGGTTTCTGCTCAGGCTCAACGTCCATCACATTATCAGTCCAGAGTTCACACTGTAGCATAACCGTCTGAAGCGCATCGTCCATGCCTTCCGGCGGATACTTGTGTTTCTTCAGCAGTTTCTTAATCAGCATCCGCATCTTTGCTCTGGCCGAATCACGTTTTTGCCAGTCAATAGTACGGTTCTTACGAAGCGTTTCAGTTAGTTCCTTCGTTATAGCAATGAGCTCATCGTTCTCATAGAAGTCCTTAATTGCGCGGGGCTTTGTAAGAGCATCATAGAAAGCGAGCTCGTCAGTCGTTAGGCCGAGCTCCTCACCTTCCTCTTGAGAAGCGGCGATGGAATGTGCCAAATTAAGAAGCTCCTGAATAACCTCTTCATTTGTGAGCATGCCATTGAGGTACGCTTTCATCATGCGCTGAATAATCTCACTGAACTGCTCGGACTTAACAACATTCGTCCGACGGTAGATAGATATCTGCTCCGCAATTAATCTCTTCAAAAGCTCAACAGCAAGATTCTTCTCCTTCATCTTCGCAACTTCTTCAAGGAACTTCGGATCGAAAAGGTTGAATTCTCCTGCAACGTCAGAAAACAGATTTATTACACCGTCGCTCTTAATACTTTGTTTCAAGAGTTCATTAATACGCTTGTTCATCTCTGGAAGCGAAATCTTCTTCTCGCCACCGGTATTTGAGAGCCGCAGAACAAGTACGCGCACCGACTCAAAGAATGCGGCCTCAAAACGAGCGTCTTCATCAACAAGAGAAGAACAGAGCGATAGCGCTTGATGGAGCAACAAAGCTTCGCGGATAAACGCTTCTTTCTTTTCTTCGTTCTTAACATCGACGATAAAGTTGACCGCACCGCTAATCGCCTTTGCTCGTTCAAGATCAGTACCGATCTTAAACTTAGAATAATCATAGCCATAGAACAAATCACGACAGACTTGAAGTTTTTCGAGAAACTTCGGATAAGCAACCTTCGCAACGTCCGTGTCGCCATAATTCTTCTTGTCTCGAGTCGTATAGTCATTCATGGCACGCTTCAATGCGGACGCGATGCCTACATAATCCACGACAAGACCGCCTTCCTTATCTCGGAAGACACGGTTAACCCGAGCGATTGCCTGCATCAGATTATGGCCGGACATTGGTTTATAGACATACATGGTCGCAAGTGAAGGCACATCAAAACCAGTCAGCCACATATCTACTACAATAGCAATCTTCAGTGGGCTTTTATTGTCTTTGAAGAGCGTTGCCATATGATCTCTGTGACGCTTATTTCCGATAACCTTACGCCACTCTTCTGGATCTTTGTTACTCTCGGTCATTACTACGCCAACTTTGTCCGTCCAACTTGGGCGAAGCTCAAGGATGCGCCTATAGATCTTCATGGCAATAGAACGAGAATAGGCAACAATCATCGCTTTTCCGGTCAGGAGATTTTCGCGGTTGTTCTCGTAATGATCGAGAATGTCATTCACAAGGGAATTGATCGTGTTCTCATTTCCGAGAATAGCCTCCATCTGACCGAGCTCACGCTTGCTACGCTCAATTACAGACGGATCAGCATTGTTCGCCATAATCTCATATTCGGTATCAATCAGTTTTAGCGTATCGGTGTCTAGATTTAGTTTTATTACACGGCTTTCATAGTACACCGGACGAGTTGCGCCATCCTCGACGGCCTGAGTCATATCGTAGACATCAATATAGTCGCCAAAAACCTCACGGGTATTGCGATCCGTTGAAGAGATCGGGGTACCAGTAAACCCGATATATGTAGCTTTCGGAAGACTGTTACGGATAATACGTGCAGTACCTACAACGCGCTTTGCGATTTCTTCACCCTCCTCATTGGTAGTGATCTTAATCTTCTCAGTCAGACCATATTGGCCGCGATGCGCCTCGTCTGCCATTACTATAATATTGCTGCGCTCAGAAAGCGGCTCGTGAGACTCCTCAAACTTCTGCATTGTCGTAAAGATAATGCCATTCGCCTTGCGTCCGGCAAGCAGAGTTTTCAAATGCTCACGGCTCTCGGCATGCATTGGTTCCTGGCGCAGGAACTCTTTACATTTTGCGAACTGACCATAAAGCTGATCATCAAGATCATTGCGGTCTGTAAGAACAACGATTGTAGGGCTATCCAAGGCTTCCTGCAAAAGATGGGCATAGAAAACCATCGACAAGGATTTGCCACTGCCTTGGGTGTGCCAGAATACACCGCCTTTGCCGTCGCCTCCATCAGCGGCGGCTCTTTTTGTTGAAGCGATGGCCTTATTTACAGCGAAATATTGATGATAACCGGCAAGAATCTTGAAGATATTTACGCCTTCATTCGAGAAACAGATGAAGTTCTTTATGATATCCAGAAAACGCTCCTTCTGGAACATACCTTCAAAGAAAGTATCAAACTGAGCATACTGCGTGTTCTCATAGCTACCATCAACCGTCTTCCACTCCATGAAACGATCTTCGCCGGAGGTAATTGTCCCGGCTTTCGAAGTCAGATGATCGCTCATTACGCAGATAGCGTTGTAAACAAACATCGACGGGATCTCTTGCATGTAGTTTCTTAACTGACGATATGCTTCACTGGCGTCGGTTTCTTCACGAGATGGCGACTTTAGCTCCACCATCACAACCGGAATACCATTCAAGAACAGAAGAACATCCGGACGCTTATTACTGTTTTCGATAAACGTCCACTGATTTGCCACAATGAAGGAGTTGTTATCTGGATTTCCGTAATCGACAAGATACACAATTGCGGAGCGTTCGGAGCCATTAACGAAGTAACGCACGGGGATACCGTTCTGAAGATAATCCATAAAGACGGCATTCTTCTGGACAAGAGAACCGTTCTCGATATTCTTTAGCTTGTTCAATGCCTCAATCAACGCGTCTTGAGGGAGCGTCGGATTAAGGCGCGACAAAGCATCCTCTAATACTTCTTCGTACAGAGGATTGCGAAGATCTCTTTCAACTTCAGGACCATACAGATGCTGATAGCCCATGTTCTGAAACAGTTCAATCACGGAATTCTCATAATCCGCCTCAGTATAACCAGGCATATTGTTTCGCTCCTTTGTGTATATTCTATCGCATCTGCGATAATCGGTCTAATTTCAAACAAGAATTTAGCGCCTTAGATAGTAAGCGATGATATATCAAGCTCTCCAGACATAAGTCGAGGAAGTAATGTATCTCTCAATACTCCGAGTGCAGTTGATTGATTATCATTTTCTTTCATCATTTCGTACATCGGTGCAACAGTATTCTCAAACTGAAGAAGCGTTTCGTTATCTGGTATACGCACCTGCATTGCATTCAGGATGTTTGTGGTCATACTTGGAACTGCAGAACCTGCATTCAAAGAAGCGAGATCCTTTGCTTTCATAAAATGATAGACAAACTTGGCGATATTTGGTCTTAACATCTCGGTATAGAACATTGTATCAACAGACCAAAATGCACCATTCACGTACATTACATTGTTCAGCGTTCCTTTTCGAGGGATTAACACTGATTCGCCAGTATAAAGCGGTCTTTCAACATAGCGCATGATACCACCAGATCCATATACTGGATAAATTCCATCTTCCAGTTTTTTATGATCTTTGCCGTATTTAACTGCAATTATGTCGGATAACTGCCCCGTTTTCCATTGGGAATCAGGATTACTTATAAATAGTGACGTGTAAATTGTCTGAGCTTGAGCTTGTAAATTCTTGTTTATCTTACGGTTTTCTTCAATTTTACAGTCAATAGAATCAAGAAATTCTCCGATTGCTCTCTGCGCAGAGAGTGTAGTGGGAACCCTAACCTTGATTCCTTTCATCGTACTGCCGGAGACTTCCTTAAAAGTTGTACCGCTGCCAAGGCCTTCGATCATATCCTTATTATATCTAAGTAAATAGTACAAGAAGAGGTAATCCGTATTTTTATTAGGTACGACGCTCTTAAAACCCTGATTCGTACAAACTTCGCCATCAGCTATAGCAACATAACCAATCGGAGCACGCGACGTAAAGAGAACACTATGCTTGGGCATAAGCTGCGCCGAACAACCGCTAAGGCCTTTTTCGGTAATATTCCTTTCACCGTGAGAGATGTATCGGTCTTCATAATTCGACAGATCTTTAGGCGTAATCCACGCAATCTCCCCGCCATCATAATTACTCGGATCCTTAGTGGAAGGCGTAGCACCACCAACAACCGTACCGATATCCGCAATTGTGCATTCTTTCCACTCAGTCATATTCTTACCGTCCTATCCTATATATTTCTTGTGAGCCAACTTGACGTTACTCTGTTTAACCATTGCATACTGTAATGTTGTATCTATTTTACTATGTCCCAAAAGTCGCTGCAATTGCTCGATAGGCATGCCTTTGTCTATAGCCATTGTAGCCAGAGTGCGTCTGAACTTATGAGGATGAACTTTCTGAATCCCCAGTTTTTGGCCAAGCTCCCGAAGCCGCACCTCTACGCCACCAATCTTTAATCGCTCGTGAGGAGCCTTCAACGACACGAACAGCGCAGGGGAATTATCTGTACGGCTCTCCAGATAGTTTTGGAGATGGATCTTCGTGCGTGCGTCGAAGTAAACGACGCGTTCCTTGTCTCCCTTACCGAACACTACACACTCACGATCTGCGAAGTTGATATCACCTCTGTTCAGCAGTACCATCTCGCCAACACGCATACCCGTAGAAGCCAGCATATCTATCATTGCGAGGTCTCGCAGTTCGGTGCAGCCATCGCGCATCAGCTCCAAAGACTCATCCGTGTATGTTTCTTTGATGTTAGAGGCGGTCTTCACCTTATGTATCCGGCGAACAGGGCTTTTCAAGATATAATCCTCATCCTCTAGCCATGCAAATAAGCTCGATAGGATTCTACGCACATTATCCACCGTGACGCGACTAAGGTTCTTCCGCTTCTGATATTCCGTCAGGTAACTCCGCAAATCTTCGGTAGTTATCCGTCGCAGGCTTTTTCCAACCGTCGAGCACATAGCCTCAATAGTGGTCTGATAGTACTTCAGGGTCTTTTCTGAGCATCCCTCAATCCTCTTCGCTGAGAGAAAAGCAGAGACCAACTCATCGCTATCATCCTCTCGTTCAGCAGCGGAGGCGGTTACCTCATAGTAGAACAATGTGTGCTCTAGAACCTCCTGCAGTTTCTTAACCCCAACATTATCGAGGAAGGGAAGCATTTGCTGCACAACCTCGCTGACGATTTCTCCTTTCATTTCGTCATCCTCCTTCATAAAAATTATTCCAGAGAACGACGCCAACGGCTGTTCATATGGTTAACTCTCGCCGTTGATGAGAGTTGTTAAACAAGAATTTACTTGAGCAAGCTCAAAGCATTTTTACCAAAGAGTTCCTTATGTTCGACTGCATCCCGGATGGCTGGCAAGAAAGCTCCCTGCTCGGTATTGCCGATTACCTCAATGGACTCGCCATGCAGAAGTACCGTCCAAAGGATGATGAGCAAGGGCTGCCTGTTCTTAAAATCAAAGAATTGCGCCAAGGTTCCTGTGATTTTAACAGTGAATTATGCTCACCTTCCATCAAACCGGAATATATTGTTCATGATGGCGATGTAATATTCTCATGGTCGGGCAGCCTCCTTGTTGATCTTTGGTGCGGAGGAACTTGTGGTTTGAATCAGCATTTATTCAAAGTCACATCCCCCACCTACGATAAATGGTTCTATTACGCATGGACAAACCACCATCTGCAAAAGTTCGCTGCTATCGCTGCGGACATGGCCACAACGATGGGACACATCAAGCGCGAAGAACTGTCAAAAGCAGAAGTGCTGATTCCTTCGCAATCTGACTATGACCGCATAGGTGGTCTTCTTGCTCCCCTATACGATCTTGTTATCGCTAATCGTATAGAGAACCGTAAACTTGCCTCCCTGCGTGATGAGCTACTTCCTCAACTTATGTCAGGACAGCTTGATGTTTCGGAGGTGTCATTATGAATGAAAAGGAACTGAGGGTTCCCTTTAATGCTCCTCTCAACGAGGTGGACACTGAATTGCAGACCTATGGCTGCCGTCAAAACAATCCCGACATCTGTGGTAACAATGGCCTTGCTGGTGTTTGCGCTTTTGTGAGCAAGGATGGAATCTGTCGTAAGCCATCTCGTGCATGGAGGAAGCAGTACCAAAAGCTCAAGGGTTAAGCTGCTAAATTCTTGTTTATCTCACTATTGATTGCAATTTTTCCGTCTATAGATTTAAGTAATGATGCAATCTTGCGCTGAATCCTCAATGGGTAATTGGGCACTTCATATTCCAAGAGAGCCTTCTTGTCCCCTCGAGGCATCTTTGTGCCTTTCGATGTAGCCATGGAATAATCGAAGAACTCATCATTCGCCAATACATAGTACAAAAAATCCGGATCAGTCCCGTTCTTCGCCCTAAAAACAAGTACATCATTAGAGCACCCACCTTCAAATTCAGCATGCCATATCTTTTTGAAGTATGGACGGATATTAGAGACCAGAACATCGCCAATCAAATATTCCTGTGTCTGAGGAATAGTCGGAAGCGATGAGGCTTTATCTATTCCACCTTTGTTTGGCAACATATTTTCCGTTGATATATAAGTTCGTTCATCAAGAGTTTCAACAGCAACTTTACCTTTTGCGTATTCGCAAATGTCTGAGAGTTTATATTTCATACCCAATCGCCCCCAATTTTTTTCTGATTTCATCTTCGAGTTCATGGGATTTCTCAAACATCTCCGAAAGCTCCGAGGTTAAGCGAGACATTTTTTCCTCGAATGGCTCTCCATCGTCTTCTTGCTCCTCAATGCCAACGTAACGTCCTGGCGTAAGGATATAATCCTGCTTTTCGATATCCTGAATCGTCGCTACGGAACAGAAGCCTTTTACGTCTTCAAGTTTGCCTTCTTGGAAAGCAGTGAATGTATCTGCAAGTTTCTGGATATCTTTTTCAGAAAAATCACGGTGCTTGCGGTCAACCATATGGCCCATCTTGCGGGCATCAATGAAAACCGTTTTGCCTTTCTGCTTTTTATTCTTCGTGATAAACCAGAGAGTAACTGGAATGGTAACACTATAGAAAAGCTGTGTCGGCAAAGCAATAATGCCTTCAACGATATCGGCTTCGATAATTTTCTTGCGGATATCACCTTCACCACCAGACTGCGTAGAGAGCGCTCCGTTTGCCAATACAAGACCAATCTTACCATTCGGAGCAAGGTGGTAAATCATATGTTGAATCCAAGCGAAGTTGGCATTGTTTGCCGGAGGAAGGCCATATTTCCAACGCGGATCATCTTTCAGTTTTTCTTGATTCCATGGATGATAGTTAAACGGAGGATTCGCAAGAATAAAGTCTGCCTTCAGAGTTGGATGCAAGTCATGAGTAAATGTATCGGCCTGATGTTCGCCGAAATCAGCGTCAATGCCACGGATAGCCATGTTCATCTTAGCCATCTTCCAAGTATCGGCTTGAGCTTCCTGACCATAAACAGCTACTGTACCTCTACGCCCGCTGTGCGCCTGAACGAATTTTGCGCTCTGAACGAACATACCGCCTGAACCGCAGCAAGGATCTATAAGCGACCTAAAAATGATACAACTGAACGAAATCCCTGTTTTGGGTGCATTTGGGTGCATTTTTGACAGCTTGGGTGCAAAATTGCACCCGAACGATAATTACTTCCGCCGTACTTTCACAGATTGATTTTCATTTGATCAGCATCGGATTGGCAAAGCAAATACAATCCCCATAGACGCAAAAAACACCCGGACGGTCAGCATAATGTGCCAACTATCCGGGTGTGGTTATCATATATCAAATTTTTATCTCTGTTCCGTCACGGAAGGTAACAGTGCAGTTCTCTTTTCCGACAGTAATGAAGTCTGCCATCGTGCTCCACAGTGCTTCATCAAATTCGGTTATGAAACCGTCCTGTGATTTCAAAGCTCCGATAAACTGCTGTATTTTTTCGCTCTGTGCTTTTTTCTGTTCTATCGCATAAACCAGCTCATCATACCTGTTCTTTGACGTTTCGTATCTGGTCACAAGCTCATTGTATTTTTTCTGGTATTCATCCTGGTCTTGAGCCTTCCTTGCATTTTCTGCTACGCAGCTGTGTGTCATTTCAACTATGATCTCCAGTTCATCTCTCAGTTTATCCCTTTCTGTCGCTAACGCTGATGTGTCCGAGATGGTTTTCATAATCATTTCAAGATTGCTTATGATCTCCTTTTTTTCTGTTATCAGCTGATTGACAGCTTTTATAAATACTGCTTTTATCTCATCCTCCGTAATATGTGGTGTATCGCATTTTTCTGAATCATATTTTCTGTTGCAGCGGTATATGACCCGGCGGTATTTATCAGTGGAGTGCCATACCTTTGAGCCGAACCACGCTCCGCAGCAGCCGCATTTTATTTTGTTGGAAAATATGCTTACTCCGCTGTATCGAGAATTCTTTGAGCGTTTTCTTCTTTCCAGTTCTGCCTGTACCATATCGAATACCTCCGGGCTGATGATCGCCTCGTGGTTTCCCTCAACATAATACTGCGGAACCTCGCCTTCATTTTTCTTCATTTTTTTCTGCAAAAAGTCAACGGTAAACTCCTTCTGGAGCAATGCATCACCCTTGTATTTTTCATTTGACAGCATTCTGCGGACAGTACCTGAATTCCATTTATCTTTTCCGGCAGGAGATTTGATACCTCTGCGTGTCAGTTCAGCGGATATGGAGTGTGGTGTCATTCCTTCAAGAAATAACCGAAAAATCAGCCTGACTGTTTCAGCCTGTTCTTTGTTAACGACAATTTGTCCGTCCGCACCTTTATCAAAACCGAGAACATGAGAATAGGCAAAGCTGACCTTACCGTCTGCAAACCGTTTTCTCTGACCCCATGTTACATTTTCTGAAATAGAACGGCTTTCTTCCTGTGCTAAACTCGACATAATTGTTATGAGCAATTCACCCTTGGAATCAAGCGTCCAGATATTCTCTTTTTCAAAGTATATCTCTATACCCATCTCTTTCAGTTCACGGACGGTTGTCAGACTGTCCACAGTATTCCTTGCAAAACGGCTGACGGATTTTGTTACGATAAGGTCAATTTTTCCCGCCTTTGCATCGGCTATCATGGACTTAAAGCCCTCTCGTCTTTTGGTGTTCGTTGCGCTGATGCCTTCGTCTGTATATATCCCGGCAAACTCCCAATCAGGGCGGCTTTTTATATAGTTCGTGTAATAATCGACCTGTGCTTCATAGCTGGTAAGCTGCTCTTCATGGTCTGTGCTGACACGGGCATAGCCTGCCACTCTGCGTTTCTTTTTGCTGTTAACAGGTACTGCCGTAAAACGGTTCAGGGTTGCAGGAATGGTGGTTACTTTCCTTTTTTCCAATGTTCTCCACGCTCCTTCCGCATTTGTATCATCAGTTCGCTCATTTGCTGCCTCTTTTCGGGAGTCCACTTTGCTTTCATGACCTCGCTCATATGTGCTTTGGATTCTTCACTCCTCGGCGGAGAAAAACGAAGGGGAGGGATGTATTCAGCAGATTTTATCGTGCCGTCCGCAAAATAAATATCAAGTGTCCCCTTGTCTTTTACATAAATAACCTTGACCGTTTCTTTGAACAGATCAGCATCATATACTTCTGATTCCATTACCGCTGCTAATAATCCTTTCAAAACATCTTCACGCAGACCGATCGTCTGACAGGCTGTGTGTTCCGAACATCTCCAATAATACGCTTTGCCTAATTCAGCGGAGGGCTGTGTTGCTCTCCTGAAATTGCACCCACAAACGGAGCATTTTATTTTTGCTGTAAGCTCCGTTGCATTTTTACATCTTGGGTGTGATCGTCTTTCCTCCGATGCCTTTGCACGGTATTTTTCCGTCCAGCAATCCTTATGGGAAGTGTTTACCCAATGCCTTGTATTGATTGTGCCGTCTTTGAAATAAAATACCAGAGTGCCGTGTTCTGGAACGGTTATCTTATCGATTTGTTCAGTAAAAACATCCTCGTCAAATTCTTCTGTACCGAGCACCTCACAACACAATCTCTTTAATATATGGTCGGGAATTTC
>NZ_JBKXNW010000005.1:154539-156322 GCF_047012705.1 Pseudoruminococcus sp.
CTTCTGTACCGAGCACCTCACAACACAATCTCTTTAATATATGGTCGGGAATTTCTCTTGTCGGGCAGCGGCAGTCTTTCTTCTTTTTTGAACCGCATACCCAACTCACCACCTTATCTCCACGCTCGGTCATTTTGGCTCTGTTATTTCGGATATTCCGCATAAAACTGATGCCGCAGTGTTCGCACTTGATTTTTCCTGTAAAGCAGGTGATGTTCAGGCTTTTGTTTGCCAACGCACCAAGTTCACGCCTTCTTGCCATTTCTGCCTGTACATAATCGAATACGGCTTTATCAATTATCGGCTCATGTGTGTTTTCTACATAATACTTTGGCAGTTCTCCACGGTTCTTTTTTCTCTGTTTGCTGATAGGGTCGGAGATAAATTCCTTCTGAAAGAGCATATTGCCTGTGTAGGTGATGTTTTCAAGCACCTTTCGTATATTGGAATCGACCCATCGGCAGCCCTGTCTTGTGGTGATACCTTCGGCAGCAAATTCACGCTCTGTTTCAAGTCTTGATTTGCCGTCAAGAAAATTCTGAAAGATACGCTTTACAATATTCGCTTCTTCGGGAACAATAACCAGTACATCACCCTCCCAGCGATAACCATAAACTGTAAAATGACCGCTGGCTGTTATCATTCCGTTTTGCATCCTTTTGCGGATACCCCATTTAACATTATCGGAAATGCTGCGGCTTTCTTCCTGTGCAAATGACGCAAGAATAGAAAGCATAAGTTCTCCGTCACCTGACATGGAGTTTATTTTTTCCTTTTCAAATCTTACCTCAATGCCGAGTGATTTCAGATGCCGCACCGTTTCAAGCAGGTCAACCGTATTCCTTGCAAATCTTGATATAGATTTTGTCAGGATAATATCGATTTTACCCTTTTCGCAATCTGCAAGCATACGCTGAAATTCTTCACGCCTGACCTTGTTCGTTCCGCTGATAAAATCGTCAGCGTATACTCCCACATATTCCCAGTCAGGATTTTTCTGTATCAGACTGCTGTAATAGCTGATCTGTGCCGAAAGGGAATGGAGCATTCTTTCCGACTGCATAGAAACCCTTGCATAAGCAGCCACTTTTTTTCGATGCTTTATGCTCGGAACAGTCGGCTCAATTCTGGTGATTTTTCGCATAATATCAAGCCTCCTCGGTACTATACATCACTCTATCTGCAGGATTAGTCAACCGAATATCAGAAAAAAGTGTACCGAAAACAGGCTTGTATTTTTGTGTAAACATTGTATCAATCCGACAATACTCTTTTTCGGATATAACACCGTCAGACAGCATTTTTCGTGCAAGGTGCATCGTTGTCTGATACAGTTTTTCGTTCCTGAATGTGCTTGATATGCTTGTCACTGTCACCACCTCCGAACCTCATCTTGAAATAACAACCCCGACTGCAAAATTTTCTCTGAGCATAAGCCTGAAATTCTTTTCCGCAACAGGAACATTTACAGCGGTCGGCAGATTTCAGCTTTACTTCGCTGCGACGGGTGTTCCACCAAAGCATCCTGCACTTATCCGAACAGAACTTTTTCTCTCTTGTTCCGAAAGGCTGTATGATAGGTTTACCACATTCCTTACAGCAAAGCTGATTTTCGTCATTTGACGCATTTGATGTATTGCTGTTTCTTCTGTAAAACGATTTGATAGAATTCACCGATATATCCAGTTTTTCTGCAATAGCTGCAAAAGTCATACCTTGATCACGCAGCTTTACAACAAGTGCCTTTTGTTCCTTAGTCATGCAAACACCCCCGCATAAAAAA
>NZ_JBKXNW010000005.1:156332-188561 GCF_047012705.1 Pseudoruminococcus sp.
CTTTACAACAAGTGCCTTTTGTTCCTTAGTCATGCAAACACCCCCGCATAAAAAAATTCAGCAGACACCCACCAAGCGAGATGAGTGTCTGCTCTTGTGTTTACTGATTTTTCATCAGCTCATTGACTCTTGCCTGAACCTTGCCGTAATCGTATCCGGCAGAGGTGAGCTTTGCTTTGCGCTCGTCACCGTTGCCCCATTTGCCCTGAATGACTTCCTTTGCAATCTCATCCACAGATTTGAGAGCTGGCTTTGCCATAAGCTCGTTTACTTTTGCCTGAACCTTGCTGTAGTCATAACCTGCCGCTGTCAGCTTCTGTTTGCGTTCATCTCCGGCAGACCACTTTCCGGCAATGACTTCTTTTGCAAGCTCATCGACTGTTTTCTTTTTAGCTGTGGTCGCCGTTAATGTGGTTTTCTTTTCGGTTGCAGTAGTTTTCTTTGCCGTAGTCTTTTTATATCCGTTGTATCCGCCATTTTTGACGATATTCGGATAATCGGTATAGCAGTAGTCCATATCCACATTTCCGCTGATACCGTTGATTCTGCCCTCGGAAGAATACTGCCAGATGCCGTACTTGTTTGCTGTGTAAGTGCAGCGGTAGTTATACTGTGCTACCCACAGCGCATATTTGCCTGCTACACTGTTTGAAACATAATTGTTCAGGTAATATGTAGAGCAGTAAAGTCCGGCAAGATAGCCGTGCTTTTCGAGTTCACCACAGAATGCCTTGATCACGCTGTCGCAGAAGTTTTTACCCTTTGCAAACTGGCTCTGCTCCTCAAGGTCGAAGTAGATCGGATACTCGAATTTCTTTCCCTTGATAACCTCCATACAAGCCTTTGCTTCTCTCACGGCATCTTCGGCACTGTCTGCATACGAATACCAATAAGCACCCACATCCAGTCCGGCAGCTTTTGCTGCATTGTAATTCTGCTCGAAACAGTTATCTTTTTGGCTTGTTTCTCTGCCGTAACCGGCACGGATAATGACAAAATCAATACCGCTTGCTTTTACCTTTGCAAAGTCGATATTTCCCTGCCATGATGATACATCAATTCCCTTGATCATTCTTGTTGTCCTCCTTATCTGTTCTGTCATGCAGCTGCTCTAAAATGTCCTTCAATTTCTTAGGTATCGGAAGTCCCAGATGAGCTGCGTTTTCCAATAGTGACACACCTTCATTCGATAAATAGAAGAAGATTACCGCTGTCCTGAGTACACTGCCTGTGCCGATGACCTGCACATCGATGATGTTTGCCACACCGACGAGGGTGAATATTAACACCTTACGGCAGATACCCTTAAAACCGATTTTGCTGTTCAGCCTTTTTTCACTGATAGCGCACATCAGACCTGTGATATAGTCGATGGCAGCAAAAGCCACGAGTGCAATTAAAAGCCCGTCACAGCCACCGAGAAAATACCCAAGCCAACCGCCGAGTACAGTAAAAATAAACTGTATCGTGTACCAGAATTCCTTCATTAAGCATCACGCTCCTTCAAAAATGTTTTGTATGAAAAAAAGCGACAGATTACTGCCGCCTGATTCCGTAGTTATTCTTCTTGTATTGTGTAAGTAATTTTCATGGTCTTATCCGCCGTCTTTATGACAGAGGTTTCAAGGTTATTTATCGTAGCAAGATATGGTGTCCATAAAAACAAGTTTTGCCTTGTAGAATTCGCATAATAGCCGCCAAAGCTGAACAGGTAGGGACCATATTGAAACAGTGGTGTACTGGTATAAGTCCACTGTGCGCTGTTAGCTTTTCGGAAAACCTTGTCCTCTGTGTTTATACGGAAGTCCGAACCAACTATCCAGTCACCGAGGTTTGCAAGATAGATACTTCCGCTGCGATAATAATCATCATTGCAGCTGTATGCCGATGTAGAACCGAGAGGAATTTCTTTGATGTCGGCAGCGTTATCAATGTTGATCTTGTAGACCTTCGTCTTATCATAAGATACCATATAAAGATAACCATTATGCAGAACACTCTGCACATTCCTCTGTGGATTACCGTTATATCCGCCGTGATAGCCTACAGCCTGACAAGTCACACCAATAAGCGTCATTCGCTCCTCGGTGAATGAAAAGTCAGATTTGTTGATTTTTATCTTTGTAAGGCTCGCATTTCCGCTTTTATTACCTCCGCCCCAGAAGCCGTACCAGTAGCCATCTTTACCGTCAAAGAAATCATAAGCTCCTTCGTTACTGCTCGGATTGGACATGACAAACATTGTGGGGTTGAGCTTTATTTCAAAAAGTACATCGTGATTTGTTCCGAGCATAGTGTCATTCAATCCCACAGCTGTAAAGCTCATACGCACCTTTTGGATAATAAGTTCGTTGCTCGTGTTGATACCGATAGTCCAGAAATAGTTTTCTTCCGGATTTATTTCTACAGCATTTATGTAAGCTGTTCTTGCTTCACCACTGCTGTTGGCATTGCGGGAGCGCATTACCCAGATACTGCCTGTACCGTTGTAGCCATCACCCATATATCCTATGCCCGCCCACTTATGAGTTAAAGCTATACAAGATATAGTGCCGTTTGCCTGCGAGGTTGTGAAGTCCCAGACAAAACGGTAGCCGTTATCCAGTTTTTTGGTTTCAGTCAGGTTCATACTTCCGCGCATAATATTTGTCGTTGCGTTGACATCATTTGACGCATATCCTACACATGGATTTGCGGAAGGTGCGTAGTATTTATTGGGATCTTCCTCTATTGTATCAGAGAAAAGCAAAATGCCTCCGATAGCGTTTTTGCATAAAGGCAGCATATTGTCGTTGAGATCGTTTGTATTTCCCTCGATGGTAAATAACATACCGTTGATGTTATGGCTGAAAAAATCCGCCATAGCATTGGTGACAAGGTTGGTTTCCTTGTATTTTTCAACCTTGCCTGTGTAGACATCCGTCAGTTCTATTTCAGTTATTCCTTTCAATGGTTATCACCCCTTTAGTTCAGATAGTGTACTATTATTTTATTGACATAGCAGCCTTCTCTTAATGCAAATCGGATTTTATACTGCCTGTCAGTTGCCGCTTCATTCCAGGCATCCGTGCCGACAGCTTTTACTGACTCACGGTTCATTCCGCTTGTTTCCTCCGACAATGTCATCCATCTGCCGTCTGTATATGCTTTCCATGTTATGCCGCCGTCAAACGAAAAGGCAAAAAGTGTGTTATCATCGGAATCAATCTCTACGCTTTCTATGCCCAAGATAGTGCTGTCATTCATTTCTGTGTTTTTTGAATAGACAAGCTGCACTGGAGGAATAGCCGTTATTTTCGCACTGATAGGCGGCAGTTCAATATCTGTATCCTGCCAATGATACAGAACAGGATTAGTGAGCTTTGAAAAGATAATATTTCTCGGAAAATCATCAAATCCGTACTGCCGGAATGCAGCAGAATTAAGTTTTTTTACAGGTACTTCTTCAATATATGAAGATTTATCATATTCCAGATTTTCATCTTCAAATTCAAACTCATTGAATCCGCTATTCTGATAGGAGCTGTCTGTCAGAATATTATAAAAACAGGGCTTGACCTGTTCATCCATGCAAGGAACAAGGTGCAGACGCTGTTCTTCACCCTGCCACAGGTCTATACTGTATACAGTTCCCATAAAGTATCGGCTGTCAAGCTGGTCTGCCGTATTCATCGTTCCTATTATCAGTTCGCATGATGAAGTAAACTCCGCATTATCAAAGGTCATAATAGTGATACCGTCACGTTCCAATCCGTCTTTTGACAGTTCCAGCGTAATCGGAATATCCCTGTAATCATCCACTTCCTCAGTGATGTTTTGACCGCCATAAACACAGGTAATATGCTTGCTGTCAGTCAGGAAAACACCAAACATATCTGTCTTTTCATCGGTTCTTGCTCCGAATATTGCAGCATTCCCGAAAGTAGATGTTTTGAACGATACCGACAGACGCATATCATTTCCGGGCAGAAGTCCTGTTCGGATACACTGCCCGCCTTTAAAAACAATTGAGTCAACAAATGCCTTGTTGTGCATCAGCCTGTAAAACCTGCCTGCTTTGTCAGCAAGTAGATATTTACTTTCAAAAGACGGTGCGAAATCAATAACTGAATAGCTTATATCAAACTTCTTGCCGCTGCTGTCTTTATGGAAAAAGGAAATATACTGCTGCTGAGTAACTGTAACGGCAAAATCCTGATTCATACCGCCGTTAATTCTGCTTGTGCCAAGATATCCGGCAGCGTCGGGAGCCTTGATAAGATTCAGAAACATATCGCCTGTTTCAAAGAAAAACCATTCGTAAACAAGCCTGACATCCTCGGTGGTATTATTATATTGTGCGTAGCCTTCCCAACGAAGTTTCAGAAACCGGATAGTTCCGAAAAGATTGCCTTCCTCACGATAAAAGTTATACAGCGACGCATCTCTCCGGCAGACAAGCAAATGCTCTGTTCTGCTGCCAAGCCCTATAAAGCTGTTGTCACTGACATAGATATTTGATATGACCTTACCATTAAACTGAAACCAGTCCACACCCTGATATTGCAGAGTGGTTCCGTCATATTGTGTATTTATGATCAGATGCTCCATATTTTCAGTCGTATTCATAATTGAACGAACAGAATCATATATCACCACTGCGTTTCACCTCCAGACTGTCAATTCTCGCAAACTGCTCTGTATTTATTTCAATCCTGCTCATCCTGCCCTCGTCAATAAGCACCTCATAATTCGTAAAGCTGTAATCAGTCTGAAATTTAAATGTTGTTTCAGACCATACATATTGACGGTTAAATGTCATTTCATTGCGGTCAGCAGGTTCTATTGTTTCAGTAACAACAACAGGGTTCATCTGAGGCTCTGCGATAAAGCGTAGTGCTGTCAAACGACCAAAACGAGCAGGAGTAAAGGTATCAACAAGTCCTATAGATTCAGGTACTTCCGTATAAGGCTCAACAATATCGATTGCTTTTCTGAATGACAAGCTGCCAACATCAGCAACGGGTACAAACTTCTCCTCAAACGACAGACGACCGTCCCATACATTTCCGGCACTGAGTCCCTGACCGCTGATGGTACATAGAGCCTGCATACGGTCAATAAAGCCGGAGCCGCCAGTCACAGACAGTCTGACTTTGAATGTGTTATATGCATTTGCATCAAGCTTTGATATCGGATAGTAAAGATTGAGAATATGCTTACCACTTTGCCATGTTTCAATGGGGTAATAGGTATTGATGACATTATCGTTGATAACATAAGTTACTTTCAGCGTTGCCCTGCCATCCTCGTTCCACAGCATAACAATGTCTTTTTCATTTACCTTTGCTGTCGCTGTTTTTTGTACCTCGTCTGCCGTAATGTCGATAAGGATACTGCCGTGAAACTCAGCATCTGTATCGTCCTGAGATGCAAACTCAAGACTGACGATTTCCGCATCATTTTCGCCGACAGTAAACGGAGAAGAATTCATATACGAGTGAACGGTTATTTTGCCTACCTCCACAGAATTAAGCAAGCCTGCGATATTCTTATCATTCTTGCTTTTCGCCTGTGATAATCGAGGATTTTTGCCTACACATTTCAGCGTAGTTTTGCCATTGATTTTTACGGTCATTCCGGTAATAGCAGCTATCTGCGTATCATCAGCGTGACCGCCGGAAAAGGAAATGACATCTCCGATATCAAGTGCAGGGTTTCCTATTGTTTCCGAATCGAAAGGAACATACCTGACTTTGGAAATGTCACTGAGGATATTGCGTATTATCTTTTCTCTCGTGTCTTTTAATCCAAACTGCAAAAGCGGATTAACACCGAGATTCATTGTCAGCCCATCATCGGGAGTGAGAGCATAATATTCAGCAGTAGTTGTCTTTTGATTTGTAGAATTGACTGCTGTATATCGTGTAATGAAATCAGAAAAGCTGCTTGAAAAACGCTGCTTGTTCGATACCTGCATTATGGGAGTGTTTCCGTATTTTCGCAGTTCAAGCTGACCCTGACGGTTTATCTGACAGTAGCAGCCGAGAACCTGTGCCGTATAAAAAAGCAAGTCACGCCAGCTTTCAATATCGTTTTCACCGTAGATGCCATAGATAAACTTTCCGTTTGGCATAGCTTCAATATCTGCTCTGGTGTGTGCGAAAGGCACTCTACAATTCTCACAGGCAAGAGAGAAAAAGTCAAAAGGAGTGCCGGAAGAAAGCGTATTTTTGAAACTCTTTTCAAAATTCAGCATACAGTCATAGGCTTTTAATTCAAGCGTTTTTATGCTCCTGTTTGCTTCGCTTATCTCAAATATCCCCATCGGTACTTCTTCATATTTGCCACCCACATCCAGATGAAAAGATACGGTTATCGTGCCATCCTCCAAGCTGTACCTGTCAATATCGGTAAAAAGAGATATACCCATCTCGGCAGCATAAACTGTACCAAGCTCTATTTCCGTGTTGCCGCAGCATTGACGGGTAATGTATCCGCTGCCTTTAACAATGTCCTTATTTTCAAACCGATATTTCTGTCCCTTTTTTGTGGTTATCTCTCCAGTCCAGAAATAACTTCTACTGTTACTCTGAATCGCCTTTATGAAGTTTTCAGATACATGGTACATTGGCTTCCTCCTCTCATATAAGATTTTTAATACTCTTTCAGCGTAAAATCCACCGACCACAAGCCCTTATATGAAGTATCTTGTTCCAGCTTTGCTTTGAAGCCGTCTATATACATCTCTGTTTCTTTTAAGGATAATGTGTCCGTGTCAAAATACTGTACAGTCAGCTTATTTTGTTTGGAATATGCCGTTAGCTTTTTCAGCCATAAAGCCGTCACCATAAATGATACGGAAATATCAACAACACCCTGACGCACAACATCACGCTGTCTTGTTCCGGCTTCAGTTTCTCCGCCGGAATCGGATTCCACTGAGGAGAGCGACAGGTCGTAAGAATCAGGATACGGCAAAAGCTCACCGTTGATTTTCAAGTATTCTGTAAATGCCATGCTACCTTCCTCCGCTTCTCAGATTTGCTCTTTGCTGAGCATTGACGATAATTTCATCAAGCATAGTACCGCCGACATACACCGGAATAACGATGTCACCGTTACCACCCATTGTGCCACCTTTAGGAAAAGCCCCTTTTATCGCAGTTATCAGTTCAGTAAGGTCTGTTTGAGATACACCGTCATCTGAAGCAGCAGCTGTGACTTCTGCGTGAGGGCTGACGACCATATCGGCAGATACATTTTTTATTGCGGACTTTATCATTCCACGACTATTTTCTATACCCTTTGCAAGACCCTTCATAAAGTCCGGCATCCAGCGCTCATAATCGGTAAGAGGACCCTCGTCCGGCACGGAGAAGTGCAGAAAAGAACGGATAGCATTGCCGACATTTGAGGCAGCATCAGTTACCCAGCCGATACAGTTATTGATGCCGTTTACGATACCGGAAATCAAATCCTTACCCCAGTTAAACGCTTCTGATGCAAGGTTGCCCATAAAGTTTTTGACATTATCAAAGCCGCCCTTCACAGCATTATATACATTGGACATGGCATTTTTTATGCCGGATAAAATATTGTTAAAGGCATTTGAAACAGCATCCTTTATACCACCAACAACATTTGAAACTGTATTTTTTATATTGTTCCAGATGCTTGACACCGTACTGCTGATGCCGTTCATGATATTTGAAACCACTGTCTTTATCGTATTGAATACAGTGGAAATGACGGTCTGTATAGCATTAACAACAGTCAATACCGTGTTTTTTATCGTGTTCCACGCATTGGTGATAAAAGTCTGAATCGCCGTAATAATTGTTGTAATAACGGTTTTTATCGTATTCCATACAGTCGAAATCACGGTATGTATTGCGTTCATCACGGTTGATATCACTGTTTTTATAGCGTTCCAAGCCGTAGTCAGGAAGGTCTGTATTGCCGTAACGACTGTTGTGAATGTTGTTTTTATGGTATTCCATATAGTCGTAAAAAATGTTGATATAACAGTCCAGACCGTCTGTATGACCGATTTTATTGTATTCCACGCAGTAGTAAGGATAGTCTGTATCGCAGTTACCACCGTTGTAAAAATCGTTTTTATTATATTCCATACAGTGGTAAAATAAGCAGATATCAAATTCCAGATTGTTTCAATTACGGTCTTTATCGTATTCCACGCAGTGGAAAGGATTGTCTGTATCACAGATACAACTGTTGTAAAAATGGTTTTTATGATATTCCAGACGGTGGTAAAATAAGCAGATATCAGATTCCAGATGGTTTCGATTACGGTTTTGATTGTATTCCATGCTGTAGAAAGAATGGTCTGTATCACAGTAATAACCGTTGTAAAGGTATTCTGTATAGCAGTCCATATAATCGTAAAAAAGGCGGATATTGCATTCCAGACTGTTTCAGCAGTAGTTCTGATACCATTCATTATGCCACTGAAAAATCCGCTTATTCCTTTCCATATATTATTGAAAAACTCACTTACACCGTTCCATAGATCATCCCACGATATGCCGAACCAGCTGAGAAAGACTTCAAAAATCCCCTTAAACACATTCAGTATATTTTTGATATTGTTAACGAGGAAGTTCCATGCAGCCATAAATATGCCCTTGACACCTTCCCATACCTGCTCCCAGTTGCCCGTGAAAATACCGATAAAAATATCCAGGATGGAAGTTATCATATCAAGAGAATACGAAAGCATATTGCTTATGTATTGGAAAGCACCTTCCAGCACAGGTGCAAGGAATGAGCAGACGGTATCCCATACAGCCATAATAACTTCACCGATGTCTTTGAAATTAAAGCCCAGAGCGTTAAGCCTGTCAACTATACCCTGAAAAAACTCCTGAAATTTCCCGACAATGCCGTTCCATATTTCAGTCATAGCGTTGCGGAAATCTTCATTTGTATTCCAAAGATCCAATGCACTGGCAAGTGTCTGAACGATCTGAATGGAAAGTCTTTCATTTTTCTTTTGCTCAGAGTCAAGATCATGCAGCAGATCTACGCCCCCCATAATATCAGATGTAATGCTGTAGCCTGTCAGATCGGCAAGATATCTTCCTGAACGTAAACCAGACGATAGAGTGTAGTGGAAGTATCTGTATCAGGAAGATAATATCGATAGATTCCATAATAAGCATCCGGCTCAGATTCCCTTGTCATCAGATAGACAGTCGCGTTATAACCGTCAATTGTCTTAACACTAACGGATACAGGTTTTTCTGATTCGTCATATACATAGGCAAAATCAGAAGCAAGAAACTCAGAACGGTTCAATGAATTTTCCGTATAATCCAGCTCTTTATCCTCATAATATTCTTCTGTTTGTTCATCCTTGGCAAGATGATAAATTGTTGAGCTGTTAATATATTTTCCTTCCAGGTGACCACTGGTGCCGTAAACGCCTTGAGGATCATCCGGAACATTCACCTGATATATCGTGTAATATGACGAATATTCATTTTGCACAGGAGTATCTGCATTGTGATAAGCAATCTCCTTACCGTAGTTTTCTGTATCATAAATAAATGAAAATTTGCTGTTTTTCAGTTCCTCGTCGGTCAGATCATTTAATGTACCAAAGCCGGTGTCCTGAAGATAAACACCTCTCTGCTCATCATACACGAACTCCTTCACGCTATGTAGGGTATCACTAGTAGGGTTATTATCATCATCAACATACCAATAGGTTGCTATGGCATAAATGCCGTCAGGGTCATCCTCGCTGGCAGCCAGATCGCCCTCTTTCCATTTGGAGTCCCCGATTTCGATCGTTTCGACCATTTCACGGACTTCATAGCTGTATTTTTCTGCTTTTACGGCATCGGTACTCTGACCGTTGGCGAAGGTGATGCCCGTTTTGGTATCGGTGTGCAGCGAACCTATGATCGCAGCGGCTTTCTCCTTGCCGTAAAGTTTGACGTTAACTGATTCATCAAAATTGAGGGTTGCATCAGTATTTTCCGCATAGAGCGTAATTGCTGCATCATAATTCTTATAGGAATTAACTGTCAATGTGCCGTCACCTGTGATTTTCAGGCTGCCGCCGTGACTGTCGCCCCATATCCGGATTTCCATCAGTTCGCAATCTCCGACAACATTGATCGTGAAGTCGTCACCCATTACATTGGTAACAAGCTGGAGACTCTTGTTTTTGAGATTATTGAGCGTGAGGGTATTGGTTGCCTTGTCATAAGTAGCTCCGGCAAGTGCTTCATTATCGGTTTTTTCCTCAGCATAAACATTATACTTGGATGTTACATTTCCCCAACCGTATTGATCGTTGACTATTTTACCGTTTTCATCAAGCTGATAATCATTAAACGTGATCCAGGCAAGATGCAAGGTCTCTCCCCATTCGGTGGTGTACTCACCCATCGGTCCGTTTGCCGCAAAGGCGGTTGTCATTGGTGCGGTGCTGAAAAGCATGGCTGCACTGATCGCGACTGCTGCTGTACGTTTGAGTAATTTTTTTCTCATAAAAAACTCTCCTTATAAAGATTTTTTGTGTGCGATACTTGTACCAGATGATACAGGAACTTAAATACTGCATTATGAGTGATACATATCAGATCGATCGCTGCACGCTATAATATAAACATTATACAAAAAATGATCCGGAACAAAAAGAATATTTCCGGATTTGGCATTGACAATTTCAGAAATGCAATATACAATGAATTATAATATAAATGCATGGAGGTAAGATATGAGTTTTGAAGAACTGCTTAACCGATACATTTCTCAAATCGGCTGTACTGCAAAAGAACTGGCTGCAAGGACAGAAATATCTGAAGTGCGGTTAAGCCGTTTTCGTAACGGTGAGCGAAAACCAACACCGGAACAGATTGATCTTCTGGCTGAAGGTATTTCAGCACTGTCGAAAAATATGGATACAAAAACAGTCCGTAACGAACTGACCGCTGCACTTACGGAAAATGCAGTGAACTATGAGCGTGTAATTGGTAACTTTCATGTTCTGACGGCGAATCTGAATATACGATTATCTGAACTTGCCAAAGCATTGAGCTTTGATGCCTCCTATCTGTCACGTATTAGGGCAGGACAAAGGAAACCGGCTGATATTGCCTCGTTTGTGGATGGTGTGTGTCATTTTATCGTTCGGAAATATACATCTGACAGTGATATTGCGGCAGTTGCCTCAATGATCGGCTCGGAATCTGAGCGGCTGAAGGATGAGAAGGTATATTTTCACACACTAACGGAATGGATGTATGATGGTGAACTGAAAGTATCAAACACTGCAGAGAGTTTCCTGAAAAAGCTTGATGAATTTGATCTGAGCGAGTATATCAGAATCATTCATTTTGATGAAATAAAAATTCCGACAGCTCCGTTTCAGATGCCTGCCCGTCATTCCGCCACAGGACTGAAAGACATGATGGCTACGGAACTGAATTTTCTGAAGGCAACGGTATTATCACGTTCTGATTCGTCTGTGCTGATCTACAGCGATATGCCAATGGAACAGATGGCAAAGACTGCGGAGTTCCCCAAAAAATGGATGTATGGTATGGCAGCTATGCTGAAAAAAGGACTTCATCTGAACATGATACACAATGTAGACAGACCTCTTCAGGAAATGATGCTGGGACTTGAAAGTTATATCCCGATGTATATGACCGGTCAGATTTCTCCGTATTATTTAGATGCTCCCCCCAGTAAAGTGTTTCACCATTTGCTGGAGGTTTCCGGTGCAGCAGCTCTGGAGGGTTCTGCTATTGTCGGTCACCACGCCGAGGGCAAATATTATCTGACCAATAACAAGGAAGAAGTACGGCAGTATCAGAAACGAGCAAACGCTCTGCTGTCTAAGGCAAAGCCGCTGATGGATATTTATCGTGCAGATTCCGAGCAGGCATTCCGAAAATTCTGGGAAGAGGATTTTCAGAATAAAGTAAAACCGCGACATATGATTTTTTCTTTCTTGCCGTTGTTTACTATATCAGATCAGCTGCTGGAGAGAATCATAAGCCATAATCATGTAACAAGCCATGATAAGGAAAGAATTGTGAAATATGTTCATTTTTAAAAAACGCTTTATGATTCCCTGACAAAGGAAAGCACCTTGACTGTAGAGATACCGAAACTCAGCCGTGAGGAATTTGAAGCATACCCCTTGTCACTATCTTTGTCAGGAATATTCTACGAAGCAGATGTACTATATACCTATGAGGAATACAGAGAGCATTTTGATCTGACAATGAACACGGCAAACAATAATATGTTTTTCTTTTCATCCGCCGGATTACAAACCTTCCGCAATATTCAAATTTCAATATGTGAAGGGGAATGGGTCATGGTGTCAAAAAATAAGGCTCCTGCGATCCACTTTGTCATACATCATCCCAAAATGGTGGAAGCAATAGAACGCTTTACCCCTCCTATAATTTAAATACTAATGACATCAGCTTAAAGTCAGCTTTGTCAGCGTGACTGATGGGGTCGAGGGGCAGGAGAAAGCCGACTTTGTTACAGAACTTCAAAGGGAGAATAAACTAAATTTTTGTGCAGTATTTCATTTTTTTGCTCATTTATAAATAATTATCAGTCATATCCAAACAAATCACCATTCTCAAAGAAGAATGGTGATTTGTTATTTCTGCTATTTGATTTTGATAATCTTATGAAATATTATTTTCCGCATAGGCCTGAGAGGTTCTGTAGGCATAGTCATTCAGCTTGTTTGTAAATTTCAGTATCGGATACGAACCTGTTTTCAATTCACCAAAAAAAGTCGGGAAAGCAAGAGAATCTTTGTTATACTGCCTTGGAAGCTGTATCACCGCAGACTGATTTTGAGTTGAAATCGTTTTGCTATCAGTCAAGCCCGAAACTTTGCTGATGTCAGTGCAGGTGATTTCATCAAACAAATAGTCCGAATTGCTCCAGTCATCCACCTCAGTGATACGGTAATAACCTCTTTTATCAAGCTGCAGCAGGCGGCTGCCTGTATAGCTGTTGTCTTCTTGCTCGACAGTACAGTTGATTTTTGTATAGCTTGTCTGCGGTGTATCACTCAAATCTTCTTTATCAAACCTTTCGATTTTAAACAAAAATGATTGTGCCGGGTCGTTTTGAGGTATAATTTTGTCAATATCAACATAAAGGTGCGTAACATCTGTTTCTGTCTGATTTGTCAGACGTTCTACAATGCTGATAGCGGTTGCTTTTGTCTTAGCATCTTGACCTTCACCTTCTGTATAAGTAACGGTAGCCTTATTTCTGATTTCCTGTGAAGAATCGGTCAACGGAGTAGCCGTACCCTTAAATACAACCTGATACTCATTACTTTCACTAAGTACAATAGCAGGTTCTTGACCATCTTTATTTCTTATTGAAAAGCCTGTCTTTTTACTGTCAGCATCTGTATCGTACTCAATATCAACCTGATTTGTGATATCTCGATCATCGGGAGCGTATATCTCTATAGAATTATCTTTGAATGTGAAATTCTCCGGAAATTCATTACGGTAGTAGTCTATGGTATATGTCTTTGACGAATCCATTTCACGCCCTGAGAACTTAACAATATACGCTTCCTGATCTTCATTATGTGCAACATCCATCGAAACGATCGCATGAGCCTGCGCTGCATTTTGATTTGTATCGTTAAAGTCATCGGTTGTATCACCGTTAAAATTGATAAATTGATAATTTGCTTTATTGGTAATTGTTTCAGACAAATCGGTAGCTTTGATATCGTCAACCTTGACTTTATATTCCAGATAATAATTCTCGTCCAGTGCAATATTGGGGATATCTGCACTGATTCTCTTGGAAGTCGGATCATATTCGATGCTGTATCCTTTTTCTGATGTGATATCTGTGATATCGATAAATTCAAGTTCATCATACCAGTCAAAGTGTGAGGTTGACAATGATTTCTGTCGGTACAATTTTGCAGAATCTTTCACATACGTTGTTCCCGAAGGGATATCATCATAGATATTAACTTCCCTTGAAGTGAAATATCCTGCATTATAAGCCTTCAAACGGTAGGTCAGGGTATCTCCTGAAAGCACCGCTTTTCTTTTGTCCGTATCAGATATTCCCTTATCGTCAACTCTTTTATTCTCATCAATGACATCAATGGAAGAGTAGTATGTCTGAGTTTGAGTAACCCCATTATTATCATACGTTGATGTTTTTATAGTATCTGAAACCGCCGTAATAGGGTCGCCCGTATTTGCAAGAACCTGCTTTTCGGTTTTGACATTTGCATCATTTTTTCGGAAAAGAGCAGTAATAATCAGACTGTCTTTAATTTCAGAAAAAGCCCCCTCGGATATATCCCCTGTTGTTGAAAAAGAAAACAATATAAACTTAGAAACGCCATTAGTTACTTCACTTGAATAAGTTTCAACACTAAATGTATTGGTTACAGTGGTGTTTTCGGTAACACTGAAAATTTTTGTTTCCGAATCTTGAGTAACAGAATAGGTTTTGTAGTCGTAAGTATATTCTGCGTTATCAAAATTCAATGGGTCGTTGGCATTATTTGCATCAATTCTCGACATTTCATGATGAATACCGTTACTGTCGACCGCTTCTACGATCAAAGCGGTAAGCTTATAGTCAGATGCACGCATCCATCCCACAGCTGTCTGAGGACTTGCTGTATCAATTTTCAATGTTTTTGTATAATAGTCATTTCCATTGATATACTCAAATTTGTTGTAGGTATCGGGCTCATAGTAATTTGGGGCAGTTTGCGCATTGAAGCCGCCGTTTTTTGACGGATACAGGTTATCCTTATCCCAAGTTTTTGTATTATCTGAATTCGTTGTAATATTATCTGTTACATACTGGTCTACAGCTGTTTTCGGAGTAACGCTTTCATTAACAGTATACTGCTCGTCAAGCAAACCGGTTTTCATAGTAACGCTGTAAGTATCAGCAGTGATACGCACCAGTTTTCTGTCAAAAAGGTATCGACCGTCATTCAGCCGCCAGTAATAATCAAGATAATAGTAGGCATTTGAATCGTTTGTATCAAACGGTTTTCCCCCCTGCCACTTTGCGAGTGTATCGCCGGAATAAGTGATTTCATTCCCCTTTTCAAGATAAAAGCCGCCTGTATCTATGATCTTAGGGTTTGCACGGAAGATTCTGACTCTTACAGTACCGTTTGAGGAGTTATTGGTAATTGCGGAAGAAGAATTATTATTCTTAATATCAAATTTCTGCGAAACCATAGGAGCAGAGCCGATATTTTTTGCCTTCTTCACGTTATCAATCGTATCTTCGGTATTTGCATCATTGACCGCATACCCTGAATAAAAAGCAAATGTATTATCGTCGGTCAAACCAGTTCCATTAAATTTTTGTATTGACTGATGAGTATAAATATTATCTGTTCCCATACGATATTTATCAGTAATGGCAAATGCAACACCTACAGAATGATTAAAAAGACCCTTGATTTTGTTTTCATCTGCACCCTGGGCGATCGTTACGGTATTAGTATAAGTAACAGGACTCGTTGTATTATCGGTTTTAACATTGATATGCATAATATCGCCGGCATTGAGGTAGGCTGTCGGGAGGAGTCGAAAACTTCGGCTGCCGACAAGGTTCGGATCTGTATACGTCAGATCAGCTTTGTTGTCCCAATTTGTGACATTATTCTCAATATCACCTGCACTTACCTTCAGCCATTGTATACCGGGGGCAAAATCAAAGCATTTGTAATAATAGCCTCTTTCATCTGCCGGGTCGTCATATCGTCCTATCGTCAGAACATCGGGAGTGAAGGTTTTAGTTATCTTACTTTCGTTTTCCGTACCAGTCAGATACGCTCCGTTTTCGTCCTGCTTAACAGTTGTATATTCAAGTGTAAAGCCGTCATCTCCGCCGAATTTATCCTTAAGTCCACGGCTTGTATTTTTCTCCTTGTCCTTGCCCCACGTTATGCCAAGAGTGTCATTGGTAGTCAGCTCAAATTTAGAGGTAATGTCACGCACTGTATCGTAGGCTTTTTTGTCTTCATCACTGCTTGTTGCATCACGTTCCTCACCATTATCTTCAAGTATCGTATCATAGTGGTTAAGAAGAACGGTTGCCACCGAGGCACGGGCATACTCTTCAACAAGCTTACTGCGGGTATCATCAAATAAAGTATTAAAAGCATCATTAGCAATAAATACCTTTAGCATGGGATAAAAGCCGTTTTGGTATTCCCATGTTGTGTAGTCATTACTCATACGCACATTGTCGGCAAGTCCCTTTACATTTTTAGCTGTACTTTTTTGCGTATATACGCCTGTCACACCGGGAATCTGGCTATTTCCGACAGAAAAGTTATTTTGTACACCGCAGGCTCGTTCACGCATGGCGGTAGTCTGTTTGTCATAATAACAATTATAGTATGTTCCGTTTCCGGAAGTGGAAACATTTCCCAGAAACCCTCCAAGTGAATTTCCTGTTGCCTGGGTTGAGGTATCTGTCAGAATATTACCGACCTCACCGGCAGCATAACAGTTAATATATACATCGCCGAAGTTATTGGATTGAGTTCCGTCAGGTAAATTTACAGCAGGGTGCTGTTTAGCATATTTATAGGTATCCTCATTACCGATAAAACCGCCAAGCTGTTTTCCGGCAAATTCCATACCGACCATTGCCGTACTGTAGCAGTTAATATAAACACAGGCACCTGAATTTAGATTATTACCACTATTTTGAAAGCCGGTAAATCCTCCTATCTTTTCAGCACCTTCCACAGAACCCGAAGAAAAACAATTGATAAAAGCTTCATTCAGCGTATAATTACCCTTATCATCATACAAACTCGCATTTGGGGAAGACAGAGTCACCACACGCCCTATATAAGCTCCCGTCTTTTTATTTCCATACATCGTATTGTTGGTAAAACAATTTCTGCATATAAAACCGTCACCACAAGAAAGAATAGCCCCTGAATCCTCGCCATTACTGAAAACCTCACAGTCAACAGAATAGCAATTTTCCACCATTTCGGGGAATACTGCCACACCTTTTCCCATCCATGCCTCAGGAGATTTTGGAAACTCAGCATTATATTTTACCTTATACGTTCCAGTGTTGTACTGGCAAGCTGTCATTCCGCCTATATGTGATGTTCCGTAAATATACGATCTGAGTGTAGAACAGTTTTCTAAGAAAATGTTACCACCTTTATAACCGTCAACACGTCCAATCAAAATCCCTATATTCTCCGAATCAGAATACACAAGCGAATCAGTGACACTTACATTTTCCAAATGTACAGGGGATTTAATCACACCTATCACGATACCCTGATAATTATTAGCAAAAAAAGCAAGACAGTTGGTAAACAAAACATTACGGATAATCGTTTTTTTGTTTGATTCAGAACTATTGATAAGCGGTTTGGTCATCCGAAAATTATAAATGGTATGTCCATTCCCTTCCAAATCGAACCAACTATTTCCACTAAGAGTAATAGTTTCTGACCACTTTCTTCCTGAAGCACCGCCCATGTCAATATCATTCTCAAGAATAATTCTGGTATTACCGAAATCTGCTTGTTTCATTGCCCAAACAAATTCGTTAGCATTTTCAACATGATAGGTGTTGTATGTTACAGTAACTGCGTTTGCTGTTATGGTATCTCTGTTTAAGCCGTTTTCTACAGTATCCTCGTCATAAATAACCTCTTCTATTTGTGAAGTTACTGGTGATGTACTGCCTGTCCATGCAGATACATCACTTTCCGTATTATGCCATTTAAAATAAGGAGAATCATCTTTTACGGTATATGCACTAACCGTTAACGGTGATGTGGGCGTACTATTACCTGTAACATTATATTCGTTAAAAGTTGTACGCAATATGCTGTTCCAACGTGTTTGTTCAAATTCAGCCAAGGTCATTGCCGCCTCTGCCGTCAGCTCCAAATCACTCGAAAAATACGGTATCAACTCAAAGACCATAACAGCTGCAACAAACATTGCAATCATTCTCATCAAGCTTTTACGCTTTTTCATTTGTTTCGCCCCCTGTTATTAAAATTTGTCGGCACAATTCTTAACCGTCGGGTCTTCTATCACTGCTGTGCTGACCCCTTCAGCGATGACTTTAATCGTGAATTTATTGTCAAATACGCCGTCGAAATCCGATTTCTTCACCGGCAGTTCAATACATTCAAATAGTTTTGGTGTAGCTTCGTGCGGTTTCAAAGCCTTACAAGATTTGTTTTCTACTTCGTTTTCTACATAATAAAAATAACCACCATAATAGTAAAAATCGGGATTATTATATTCGCCGCTCTTCGTGTCATAAAACAAATCCCCTTTTTCATCATCGAAGTTATAGTTATAATAAATATGTGAAATGATTTGCTTAATGATTTGCTTGTAGAGATCCTCATTGATTTCTTTCTCGTCAACGGTGATTTCTACCTTCATACGCACGTATACTTCCGCCTCGGAATTGTTATAGATATACGGGTCTTTCGGTATCTCCATCCCCGGCACAGCTTTCTGAGCCATCTTTGCACCCTCGCTCTCCCATCGTGTTTCATACAGCACGATCGAAGGAGTTTTTGCGTTGAAATTATTTGTCACCTCGTCCTGCGAGGTAAAATAGGCAAGCGAGCCTACGCACAAAAGCAAGCCTGCAATCAGCATACACAGCGACAGCATTATCTGACTTTTTAAAGAAAATTTAAACTTTTTCATCTTCATGCTCCGCCTTTCTCTTATTTTCTCTATAAAACTGTATGATCATCAATATCACGAGAACCGCCAGTACTGCGATCAGAAGCCATTTTACTGCCGGAAGGTTAATGATATTGATCACATAGCCTATCTTTTCGATTTTATATACAACCTTGCCCGCAACACTTTCAAACGCAACAGGTGCATCGTTGGTATTATTCATGTCCCCGCAGGTAATAAAATATCTTTTTTCGTCATTTCTTTTGACAACTCTGTGGGTGACAACGGTCAGATTTTCGTCTGCCGCAAATGTGATCACATCCCCTGCTTCTATTTCGGCAGGCTCTGTCGATTGTACAAATATCATCGAGCCGACAGGATATGCTTCCCCCATGCTGCCGGTCTGAATAATAAATACTGATATTCCGCATACCCGCAGAACAATCAGCAATGCTCCGGCTGCAAATATTAATGTGAAAAATATTCTGCTGATGATGTTCAGTAAGGTTTTCATATTCATTCATTCTTTTCCAATTTTCTGTCAGAATTAATTTTTACATTAGTCCACATGGTATTTGCCGCTTTTCCCTCCGACTGTATTCCGTCTGCCAGTACATCGACCGTCAGCTTTGCACCAAGTGATTTCAGTTTCTGCTTGGTATCGGAAGAGATCGTTACATAGTCAAGCAGCGGCGGCGTTTTTTTGCCGATAGAAATCACGCTTTTGCAGTAAAAATAGCCGTCCTTGTCATTGTAAAACCAATGTTCGTTCCAATCAGCCGCTAAATGAAAGGTAACCGCTCCCATTGTATAGCTATTTGATTCCTGATTGATCTCTATAGCTGTCAATGCTCCGAAATCATCCAAAGGCATATCGGCATCAACCATAACTTTGCTTTCTTCCGCAGTTCCTGCATTAACAGTGACTTCCGCTGTCCATCTCGGGTTAATGCAGACCCTGATATAGGCAGAAGTATTATTTTCGTCCTTATTATTCAAGTTGGCAATTTCAACTTTTTTATCTGCTTTGTAGTTTTCATTATCTGATTTCCATTCCAATGGTTTCTTCAATTCAGAATCAGAGTTTTCCTCGTTATTTTCCACAACCGCCAGCGATATCACTGCCGGCACAAAATCATTTTCCTTTTCTTTGTGTAAATTATCCGTGACTGCAGATGTTGTCAGAACTGCTGCCCCTATGATAAAAGCCGCAACAGCACACAATACTGTCACTTTTGTTTTGCCCTTCAACATACAATCACCTCAATCTTTTTTCAATATTTACCATATGATAATACAGAAAAAGAGCCGCCAAAAAAAGCGACTTTTTTTCTTTCACGAATCAGACCTTTGCTTTTTCTTTTTGCTGGCAAGCAAAATAATAAGAATCAAAGCAGCCGTCATAATAATGATGATCGCTGTCCATGCAACAACCTCACCTGTCTGTACAAAATCAATGATAGTTCCTCCGCCTGAGGGCTTCGGATAGATCTCCGAGCCGCCGTCATCGCTTGATGTACGAAGATATGAACTTTCCGTTCCGCTGCCGGAGTCGGACGGAGGATCAGGCTCACTGAGTTCTGTGATATGGGTATCTTCTACTTGTGCATAAAAACTCCATTGAAAGGTCGTTTCTCCCGAAATTTCGTTCTGACCGCTCTTTTCACGGATAACAGTAGTTCCGCCGGTATCGACAATGCGTTCACCGTTGTCAATAAAGCCGCCTGCGGAGGTACCGTTCCATTTCACATCAACCTTCATTACATGGCTTTCGCCAGGCTCAAAATTGCCGAGACTCAACGCATTGTCACGGATATCAGGCGTTCCTTCTCCTGTGACTTTGCCACTGTAAACTGTTTCCCCGTCAATAGATATCTCACAGCTACATTCGTTTTCCAGATCTATTTCACCGCTTTTTGTCAGCGGTTCTGCTCTGAAAGATATTTTGTATGATGCGTCATCCCGCAGGTTCATCAACTGAATGTTTTTTGTGTATGTCAGCCCTGCCTGCATATTTTCGACAATGAAAAAATATTCTCCGTTTTCGCTTGCCGACTGTCCATTCTCGTCCAGCACTACAAGCTTTTCAGGCAATCCCTGCACACTTCCGGAGCTAAGCGGCACCGCATATGCAGTTACATTCATGCAAAAGATGAGCACTGCCGCAAAGACTACGAATATTAACTTGCAAACCCGTTTCATCATGCAGCAGCACTCCTTTTCGATCTATGTCAGCATTGTATTTTTATTTGTATTATGATCTTTCAGACCAAGTTACAGTTTTGTCTAAATCATTATAACTTGCTTTCAGCACTGCCCACTCCTGTGCATTAACCGCAGTTACAGCCGTACCGTCTACTGCTCTGTCATCAACAACCTGTGCGGAATCAACCGTTACCTTGAGGTTATAATCCAGTGAAAGATATGCTCCATTGTTGACATTGCTGTCAAGAGTGATACTGTTAATTACTTCAGATGCAGTCGTACCTCCGCCAAGCAGTTTATTGTAGTAGAAAGAAAGGTTATGCCCGCTTTCTACATTTTTATATGTTGTAGTATCAACTGTTTTATTTGCTTCATTAGTTACAAGTGTCCAATCTTTAGTATCATCAGTTGCAACTTTTTCAGTATTAACAGCAATATCAACGATAATCTCATCGCCATTTAAACCTGATAATTTGTTGTTTGTTCTATCCCACGTCAGTTCGCTACCCTTAGGATCATAGTAGGCATAAACAACACTGCTATCTGCGTTTGCAACATAATTAAGATCCTTTGCTTCTATAAGCTTTGTTTCAGTCTTTTTAACCTGAGCCTTAACCTTATATATATTATCGGCATCGGGAGTAGTTATATCAATAGCATAATATTTATCTCCATTTGTATCGTCTTTCACAAAATAGTAACCGTCGTATGTTACCTTTGTTGTTTTACCATCTGTGTCACTTTCTTCTGTTGAACGTGCAAAGATGTAATAACCTGTTGTTTCAGGTGTATAATCAGTACCTACAAGCGTGCCATTCTGAGTTTTAAGTACTTCTGCACCGTCACCCTGAATATTATTTGTATCATAATCGTCTATTACAGGACTGTAAACCAGTCTGCCGCCTGCCTGAATTGCTTTCACTTCATCTTTTGAGCGTCCGGTAGTGTCCGGAAGACTGATTTTAGTGTCCTCAGTTGCAAGTTCAACATAATTGGAAACATTAGCTGGTTTAAAACTTTCAGAATCTACATAATTCTTCAAAACAATATTTCCGGTGAGCGTAGCCTTAACGAAAGCATCAACATTACCCGTGTTAGTAACGCCAACTTTTTTCTCAACTTCCTGTCCCGGTGTCCAGTTTGAGGGCGGTGTAAAGTCCTCGACAGCTACTACATCATAGCTGCTTTGTGCACTGAGTTTATTGACAACCTCATCCTTGCTTGTGAACCATGCAAATGTGGAACCTGCCACTATAAGAGCCGCAAATATGCAGGACACTGCAAGCACTCTTCTTTTGTTTTTCTTATTTTTTGACATAACACATTCTCCTTTAATAATAAATTTTTTTACAGCCAAAAAGCTGTTGTGACAAAACGTCATTCAGTTTTTTCGCTGTTTGCTTCACCTGCTCCTCCGGCAGCTTCAGGCATCCGATCATCGTCATCATCCTCTGCCTTGAAATATCTTTTCAGCAGATAAATGAATACGACGATCATTGCTGTAATGGCGGCAATATAATACCACCTCAGCTGTACAAAACGAATGATGTACCCAAGCTTGGGGATTCCGAACACAGCCTTTCCTATTACTTTTTCTTCATCTATAAGAAAACTGTCTTCAGAATCGTTTGCATCACCTTTTGTTCTGAAGCAGGTAACGCCTGTACCTTCATAATTTTCAATTTTTTCGGTAACACGGTGCGTAAGATACGCTTCACTGTCAGCGGAAGGGTTAAATGTAATAACATCGCCTTCGTTTATCGTATTTGAATCTTCGATATGTACAAAAACAACATCTCCGACTTCATAACTCGGCGACATAGAAGGTGTCAGAATCGTATAATACCGATACCCAAAAATAGATTTTGTCGGTGAAGCGTCAAACGCAAACAACACTGCTCCGATCAGAATGCAGGCAGCCAGCAGATAAACAAACACTGTACTTGACACATTGAAAACACGTGCCGCCACAGAAACTTCTGCATTTTTTGCATCCTGAGTTGTATCGTTCACCAAAATTACCATCCCCCTTCTTTCCAACGTAGTCATCAACTTATGTATGATCACCTTTAAACAGAAATAAACAGAAAAAACGAACTTCAAAAGTGGTAATAGATATGACTAATCAGTTGATTCGTCAGTTAGCTAGTTAAATAGTCAGATAGATAATTAGTTAGTCAGATATCCCGCCTACAGAGTACGCCTGTTTTTAAAATATGTAATTGTAGAAAGGGTAAAACTACACCCTATCTGTTATTATTATATCAAATCGGACACAATTTTGTCAATACTCTTATCAGTATCATTCATCATAGAAAAATTGCAGAATAAAATGAGGGAATTAGAAAGAGAAACAGAACACAAAGGATATTACTATAAAGTGTCCGATGCTTTGACGATCATGATATGTGGAATGTTATGCAATTTACAAAACATATCTGATATACACGAATGGGCACAGGCTGAATCAGTGCGGGAGTTTCTGTTCAAGGAATTTCGCATTTATAAATTGCCGTCAAGAGCACAGTTTTACAATTTGATTGGCTGTGTAAAATCCGAGCAATTTCAGAAGGTATTTATAGAATGGGTTGAGGATGTTATAAAAAGCGGAGAAAGCATCAAAACCATAGCAATAGACGGAAAAACAATATGTTCAACAGAAAAGAGAAAAGCCGATGACGAGGAATCTGTGCATATTCTGAGTGCAGTAATATAAGAGAGCAAATTGATTCTTGGTTCGATGCCGTGCGATAAAAAAATATCTGAACCTAAAGTATTCCGCAAGTTAATAGAAATATTGAATATTAAAGGAGCTGTTGTGGTAGCGGATGCACTTCACACTACAAAAAAGTCCGCAGAAAAAGTAGTAGAAGAAGGCGGAGATTATCTTTTTGTTGTCAAAGACAACAATCCGGGATTAAAAGAAGAGATAGAATTGTATGTTCAGAACGAACATATGGACAAGTGCACCAAAACAGAAAAAAACGGTGGCAGAATAGAAAAACGTACTGCATATACAAGCACAGACATTGATTGGCTGAGCCGAAAAGATGAATGGAAAGGTCTTGCTTGCATCGGTGCAATTCACACGGAATTCACCAAAAACGGTAAAACAAGCAGCGAGTGGCACTACTTTATATCAAGCCGGAAGCTATCACCTGAAGAGTTGCTTAAACACGCTCGTCTGGAGTGGTCAGTTGAAAGTATGCACTGGCTTTTGGATGTTCATTTCCAAGAGGATAAAACAAAAGTCTGGAATATGAATGTTCAAAAAAGCCTGAATATCATGCGGAAAATTGCGTTAAATCTTGCAAGACTTTATAAAGAGCGCTACCAGCCTCGTTCGGCTATTAGCGCCGTTTTGAAGCGCAATATGTACGATCTCAATAACCTCGCGAATTTCATTCGCAATTTTATTGCTGTAATTTCGGTTACAGATTTATTGCAGATTTAGATTGACGTGCCGAAAACCTCAAAAGATATGGAAAAAAGATGAGGAGTGTGATATAATAGTAATGTAAAGAATGGAAGCGGAGGTCATCAATATGGGATATATACAGGGAACAGATCGCAGCCAAATTACACTAATGCCGGATATACTTGATGACTATGTAAGCGAAAATAATGAGGTTCGTGTAATAGATGTATTTGTAGAATCTTTGAATATTGGAGCAATGGGCTTTAAAGCAGAACCGGCCAAAGAAGGACGTCCGGGATATGATCCTCGTGATATGCTGAAACTGTACATATACGGATATCTGAATCATATTCGCTCCTCCAGACGTTTGCAAAAAGAAGCCGGCAGGAATGTAGAGGTAATGTGGCTGCTGAAAAAGATAGTACCTGATTTTCGCTGCATTGCTGATTTTCGCAAGGAAAACGCAAAGGCTATAAAGGAAGTGTTCAAAGCATTTGTTAAGCTGTGCAACAAAGCCGGTCTGTTATCGCATGAATCAGTAGTTATTGACGGTTCAAAGTTCAGAGCTGTAAACGCAGATAATAAAAGCTACACCAATGGCAATGCGAAGAAGGTTCTTCTGGATGTTGAAGAAAAGATCGGTCGGTATATGAAAGAGCTGGATGAAGCTGATGCCGCCGAAGCTAAGCCGGGAGCTTTAACAAAAGAGGATATTGAAGGGGTGCTGGATTATCTGGAGAGAAGAAAAAGCCAGCTATCAGAAGCACTGTCGGAAATGGAGAAAAGCGGAGAAAATCATATTTGCACAACAGATCCGGAATGTCGTTTGATGAAAAGCAGAGATGGTATCAGACCCTGCTTTAATGTGCAGACCGCAGTAGAATCAGAAAATCATCTGATAGTTTATTACGATGTGACAAGCGAATGTACCGACTGGAATCTGCTTGAGGATGATATCAACGGTGCTAAGGAAGCACTTGGTGTAGAAAATATTGAGGGCATTGCCGACAAGGGCTACGGAGATGATGAGGTTATACTTGAATGTCTTCTGAATGGTGATACCCCCACAACACATCCGAATAAAGGTGAGAAATGCAGAACATTCAGGTTCAAGAAAACAAATGTTGAAATAAGCGAGGAAATGCTTTCTTCAAAAGATAAAGATACGCTTATCCGGTGCGTATCTGCCGGCATACTTCCCAAAGTACTGCAGCGTGATGATGTAACGATTGAAGCATTCAAAAGACGGGAGCCGGGAAGCAGTGTTTATCTTGATAAAGAAACAGGAGAGATGGTATCTTATGCTGAAATGAAGGCTATGGGAGGAACGGAAACAGAACAGATTGAAGTAAAAAGGGTTGAACCAATACAGCCGTATTTTGAGCGTGATATAGAAAAGGATATTGTTACCTGTCCGATGGGCAGAACTCTTTTTTATGCAGGACCGGGGCATCCGAACGGAAAAAAGGATCCGACTATACGCAGATATCACCGTCTTTCAGCGTGTTCTAAATGCCCGAACAAATGTACATTGGGACAACGGAGGATAGTGTCATTCAAAGAGGGGGAAACACGCAAGGAAGAACATTTTTATGATAAAGCACGAGATAATAAAATCGTTCGGAAAACAAATCATCGTTTTAAATCTATCGCTTTATCCGAGGAGGAAAGTACATGGGATGAGTGGATAATTCTGCGATTTTATCCCAATCAACAGCATTTGAGAAAAAGAAATACGGTTGTTGAGCATCCGTATGGAACAGTAAAAAGATGGCACGGGGCAAGCTACCTGCTGACGAAAGGAAAGCTGAAAGTGGCTGCTGAAACCGGGCTTTCTTTCCTTGCCTATAATTTCCGGAGAGTGATTAATATACTCGGAGTTCAACAAACGCTATAGCTTATCAGAGCCTGATATGGCTCTTTTTTTTTCAAACTTAATCATACAAGCATCCAAATCAGGTGTTATTTCAGCCTGCCGCCAAATTGTCAATTTGTGACAGTTTTCAGTCGGCTTTTTCTATGCCCATTTTTTGATTTTTCGGACAGTCTCCAAGCAATTATGCACACATATATCCGACAAAGAATCAGACTTTATCTTGTGTATATCTGTCCATGCTGCGGTGTATCGCATCAAGGATTTTATCCTGTTCCTCCGCATCTATGCCGAGGCTTTCCAATGCCTGACGAGTGCCGCAATCACCACAAATCGGGGGCTCGTTATCTGTTCTGGATATTGCAGGGTGTCCGATGTACTCCTGTCCGCAAATGGGGCATACCCTTACTTTAAGTTCTTTCGTTTCCATAAAATCTTACGCATCCTTTCTACTGTTCTTTTAAGTATTCTCGTGTCAAATCCGAAGTCCCTGTAACCCTGAATACAGGTTTCCATGTAATAGGGAGTCGGCAATCCGACATCTCGTCCATCGGTCATTATGTAGGCGAAACACCTTAGTTCCTTGGTTGTCCTGCTGTCAAGAAGCGTGACTGCAAGATCAAAGTCATGCTTGTAGTAGAATCTCGGATACCCTTCATAGCGGTCAAGTGCCTTTTCGTCTTCGGCTGTGACCTCCCAAACCGCAACAGGAACTCTGCTGCCGATTTTCGGCTCGATTGTCAGATAATAGCCTGAACCGCTGCCTCTGAAGTACAAAGTGTTGTGTTCAAGCTCTGCCGTTCCGATGGGCTTGGCTCCGGGACATCTGCGTACCATCTGTGCTACATTCAGGTTACTGCCGTAGGCAATGTAATAGCGTTTTTCTTTGCTCATCTTAATTCATCCTTTCTCGAAGGAATACCCTTCTACCACCTTAAGACTTGGGAACACAGGCTCTGTGCGCCAAGTCGGTCGGGGTGTTGGGTGACAGGAGGCTGTTCCTTATGCTCTGCCGAATCTGAATGCTGTGTCGCCTTCAAGGTTTCTTGTTAAAAGGTCTCTTGCTGTGGCGAACTCTTCACCGATGAATCCCAAGCGGAGGAGCCAAGTTCTCATTGCATATTTCGGGTTTTCTTTCTGCTGCTCTTTCGGGCTTGCTGTTCTGACCTCCTTGGCCATCTCGCTGAGTGCAAGACAAAGCTGAATGTAGCTCTTGAGCTGTCCTGCGTGAAGGCCGTTCTGCTTGCCGCCGCTTGGTGCATCGAATTGAAAAAGTCTGAATTCAACCGTGCCTTTTGTAAAGGTTGCGTGGAGGTTGAGCATATGGTAGCGGCTGTCGTTGTAGTGGTGGCTTCTGCCGTAATTTGCACCGTTGCCCTCGTACCAGATGTCTGCAAGCTGGCTCATTGTTTTCGGCTTTTTGCTGTTGAGCTTTGCGAGGAAATTCGGATTGACCGTTCTGCAGTAGCGGCTCATTCTGCCTTCGTTTATTTTCAGGGCTGTTGCGATCAGGCGTTCGTGTGAGGCCATCAGGTTTGCAAGATTTCTGAGGGTCTGTGCTGTGTGACCGTTTGCTCCGATGTGAATGTGTACTCCGCAGCCCCTTGTTGCGTCGCTTTTTGCTCCAGCCTTGCGGAGCCTTCTGATCAGCTCCTGCAAAAGCTCAATGTCGCTGTAGTGAAGGATTGGGGTTACAAGTTCGCATTTTTCGCTGTCCGGTCCGCTGATGCTGACATCCTTCTGGAATTTCCACTCTCTGCCGTCTGCGTCCCATGCTGACCAGGTGCTGTATCCGTTGCGGCCTGCTGTGTTCTGGTATCTTCTCGTTCCGAAGAACTCTGCGGCGGTCTTTGCAGCCTTTTCTCTGGTGATGCTGTTCATCTCTACCTCGACCCCGATCGTCTGCTTTTTCATTTCCTCTATCTGTCTTGCAACCTTAGTATTCATCGTAGTTTCCTCCGTTTTTTGTTTGTTTATTTTCCCTTTCGGTATGTGTATATTAACTCTACCTTGACACTATATCAAGCAATATTTGAGATGTATATCCACCAATCATAAGGGCTGTTTTTCGGAGGAAGTTGTGTATATTATGATGGTCAATCCAGTTCGTCAGTGCAGTAATTCTTGCCTAAGATCAGCTTTGTATAGATAGTTGCGTAGCGTTCTCTTTCACTGCCCTCGGTAGCTTTCAAGGCTTCAAGAAAAAAATCCTTCGCTTCTTTTCGGCAGTCCCACAGCTTTTCTTCGCCGTAGCAGACTGTTGTAACGCTGTCGAGATTTTCCACCTCGTCAACTCCGTAAACCACATTCAGTCCGCAGCCGTTGTCCCACTTTACCAAAAGGCTGGCGGCATCATCAACACCCTGCACAGTACCTTTAGTACCAATGGGAGGAGCTTGGCAGTCGTCCATTTTTCGGAGAATCACTCTTGTTCCGACAGGGTATTGCTGTTTCAGTTTTTCGATTATATCTCTGCCCGGATATTTCATTCCTGCTCACCGTCCCTTCCGGCTTTGAATGCTGACGAGCCGCTGAGATTACGGAGCAGGATTTTTCTTTCCGCTTTGTACTCAGTGCCGATAAATCCTAATCTTAAGAGAAAACACCTGAAAGCGTATTTTTCGTTATCTACTTCTTTTTCCTTCGCTGTCACTCTTTTCGCATCCTTTGTCATTTTGCAGAATGCCGTGACGAAATGCGTATAAGCCATCGCTTCATCAATGCTGACCTCTCCGAACCAGGGGAAACAAATCGTTTTGCTTTCCTCATTGATCTCAAATCCCAGCTCATCCACACCGAGAGCCTTTTTTATAAGGCCGCCCTTTGCGTCAAGGAGCTTTGTCAGATTGCCAACAGCCACGCTTTCAAGCGGCAGAGTTATCGTAAGGTTTATTCTTTCGCACTGTTCCCCCTGTGTGGGCTTGTGTTCGGCTGTTTCGGGTTCTGCAGATAATTCCTCGGCTTCGCTTTCAGCCGCCGTGTCTGGCGTTTCTGCGGCAGTTCCTTCAAAGCCTTTCTGTGCAAGCTGCTCCAGAAGATTCTCGATTTCTTCGCTGTCGGCTCTGTCGTCAAATTCCAAAGCCCCGTCCTTCGTTACCGTAAAGTAATCGATCTCGTAGGCGCAGGTTGGCATGAATTTATAAACTGCTTCTGCTCCGGTTATTTCGGAAATTGCCTTTACCAGTGCTTTTCTCTCTGCTCCTGTTCTGTTGAATTCTATTCGCATGGTGATTGCCTCCTTGTTTTTTTGGTAAGTACATATATCACTCTTTTTCGCCTGAAAGTCAACAACAACGGCAGAGATAAAAGGAAATCTACATAGTACACAAATCAGGAGAAAATATGTACATCAAGCTGCACACCCTGCTTTTTGCAGTTGTCTATGACATACTTTGTACCTCTGGACTTTCCATCCCAGAAAGCAATTACAACATCTGCATATTCGATTATTTGCAGATTTCTTTTCAGCGGAGCACCTCTGCCGTACTTGCTGTATTCCGGCAGAAACTCTGTCAGCTTTAAATCATGCGATAAAGCATAATCCCTCGCACAGGTATCTATGCCCTTTGCACCGCCGGACACTATCTCCGTTGTATCCTCCGGCAGATATTTCCCCAGATCATTTACTGTCAGACCTCGTGAACCTATAACTGCTACTTTCATAAAAGAACCCTCCAATTTTATAGATATACGGTATATTCACTTTTAACATTTTAACATATAAAGCGGCTAAAATGAACACATAATATATCTAAACAAGAGGTGTTCTTTTATGGCAGTAAAGAGTGTATCAATCAGAATCGAACAGGAAATGCTTGATAAGATCGGCTATATTGCTGATTATCAGGGTCGTTCCGTCAACAGTCATATCCTTGTTCTGATAAGAAACGAAATTGAAGATTTTGAAAAGGAGCATGGTGCAATTACCGGGGACATTGATCCTGCTGAAAATGTCAAACCGACAAGAAAGAATTGATTATTCGCTTTCAGCCGCATAATAAGCTATTCCGGCAAGTACGAAAAACACGACAGGCAATGAAACTCCGTTACCCCACAGCTTGTATTCTGCTGAATCGCTGTGGGGATTTTGCAGCCACTTTCGTATCTGATTATCAGATTTTGGCTTTGTTTTCTTTCCCATAGCTTCATCGTACTCTCTGAAAATCTCCCTCCACTTTGCTATATCTTCATCGGTAGGATTCTCTGATGCAAGATCACTGCACCACCAGTCAGGAAAGCCCTGTAATCTCGCACATTCGGTCGGTGTCAGCCTGCGGACAATGTATTCCATTTCATCATCGGTATCGTTAATGGTCGGAGGGTCTTTATAGTCGCTCGCCACAAGGGTATCCGCAAGCTCCTCTGATGCTCTGGTATGATAGGAATTTTTACTTGTGCAGTATGTCGGGTGAGCAACAGCCCCCGGTCCTTTGGCTACCATTGTCGGTTCGACCTCTTCCTGAATGGAAATAGCATACTGTGCATTTTGTCCCATGTTATAAGTTGCACGGTCAATACCGTAAGCAACCCCGTGTTGTTCGGTAGTGTTTAGCGTATAGCCTACACCTTCTTCGGAATAGCCGTTGCCATGATGGGATGGTCTTGTGCCATTGCCCTCGATAGCAACAACGGCAATGCCGCCCTGATTTTTATTAGGCGATTGGTCGCTGGTATCAATGGTTCTGCTCGTTTCAGCTTTGTAAAATCCGCTGTTTGGATTGTCGCTTTTCATAGCGTTGCTGTCTTTTGAGCAGATACCGTATGCTTCTACTACTGCTATCCCGCCCTGATTGGCATCGGGAGGAATACCGCCCGTATCGACTGTTCGTGCAGTATTGGTTTCATATACATTCTGCCTTGCGTTTTTCGTACCTTCGGAAGTAAAGCGGACATCGTATGTTTTCTCTACCACGAAGGGCTGATTGTTGCCGCCCATACCGTATGTAGCACTCACGGTTGGTGCTATATCATCAAGCACTTTATATCTTGTATCTTGACTGTGGTTATCTATCACTGCGGCAGGAACCACCCCTGCACGGAGCGTTGGAGATTTTTCTTTTTCATAACCGATGGAACGGCTCTTGGCTGAATGCTCCGTACAAAAGCCTGCCGATTCCATAACCACAGGGGGATGATGCGATTCGGCACGGAGGGTACAGGTCTTTTCCTCCGTAACATCCATTCGGCTTCCACCCTGATCGTTCAGACAGATCTTGCCTGACGCTCCAAAGCCTTGCGTAATACCTCCGGCAGCTGCTTGCCACGAGCGGAAGCTCTCCGCAGAATACCCAGAGAGGCCTTCGGACTCAAATAATATTTTTCCGGCACATCTGTCATTAAAATCTGCGACAAGATAGATGCGTTTTCGTCTCTGTGGGATTCCCCAGTATTGAGAGTCAAATACCCTCCATGCGATTGAGAAATCATCTCCCAGAATTTCTCCCGCGTTGTGCCATTTTGCAGGTCGAGCCGCATCAATTTCACAGCCTTTGACCGAGCAGAAGCTTTCGAGGACTGCCTGGAAATCCTCTCCTTTGTTGGAGGAGAATGCCCCGCATACATTTTCCCAGACTGCGTATCTCGGATATTTGCCATTACTTTTACACCTCATTTCTTTTATGATTCTTATAGCCTGATAAAACAGACCGCTTCGTGAGCCGTCAAGCCCGGTTCTCTTGCCAGCTATACTCATATCCTGACAGGGCGACCCAAATGTGATAATATCCACAGGCGGCAGGTCAGCACCGTTCAGCTTGTTTACATCTCCGTAATGCTTTACCTCCGGCAGACGCTTTTCCGTTACACGGATTGGGAACGGTTCGATTTCGGAATTAAAGACGGGCTTTATCCCGGCAAGGATGCCGCCCAGTTCAAAACCCCCGGAGCCTGAAAACAAGCTACCGAGGGTGAGTTCTTTATTAGCCACTACGCTCCACCTCTTTCACGAGATCGGAATAAGGTATTTTTTCTCCGTTGCGGATTACATACACCCCGTCTGCATCACCTGTATCCTCTACATATCTGCG
>NZ_JBKXNW010000005.1:188571-212217 GCF_047012705.1 Pseudoruminococcus sp.
CGTTGCGGATTACATACACCCCGTCTGCATCACCTGTATCCTCTACATATCTGCGAAGAATAACGGAGGCGTATTTTTCGTCAAGCTCCATCGTGCAGCATATCCTGTTCATTTTCTCACAAGTCATAAGGGTAGAGCCGCTGCCGCCGAAGGTGTCAATGACCACCGCATTTTCCTGTGTTGAATTGCCGATAGGATAACTCAGAAGGTCAAGCGGCTTGGATGTAGGATGATCGGCATTACGCTTTGGCTTTGCGAAATTCCAGATGGTAGTCTGCTTTCGGTCTGAATACCATTTATGCTTTCCGTTCTGCAAAAAGCCGTAAAGCACAGGCTCATGCTGCCACTGATAATCGGAGCGGCCAAGCACCAGACTGTCCTTTACCCAGATACAGCACCCGGCAAGATGCAGTCCGGCATCAACAAAAGCCCTGCGGAAATTCAGCCCTTCGGTATCAGCGTGAAATACATAAGCAGCACCACCGCTTTCAAGGTGTTCGACCATACACTGAAAGGCAGAAAGGAGAAAATTATAAAACTCCTCGTTTTTCATACTGTCATTCTGGATAGTCAAGCCGGAGGAGCTGCGAAAAGAGACTCCATACGGTGGGTCAGTCAGAATGAGATTTGCCTTTGTGCCGCTCATAAGGGCAGCGACATCCTCTGCGGAAGTTGCATCGCCGCACATCAGTCTGTGTCTGCCGACAGTCCATATATCTCCTCGCTGAACAAATGCCGCTTTTTCAAGTGCGGCAGTCAAATCAAAATCATCATCCTTTGCGCTTGTATTATTATCATCAGCAAACAGGTCAGCAAGCTCGCTTTCATCGAAGCCTGTCATACCGACATCAAAGCCCATTTCCTGTAAGGATGCCATTTCTACTTTCAGAAGCTCGTCATCCCATCCGGCATCAAGCGACATTCTGTTATCCGCCAGTATGTACGCTTTCTTCTGTGCCTCGGATAAATGTTCTACGAATACACAGGGTACTTCGTTTATACCTTCTTCCTTCGCAGCGGCTATCCTGCCGTGTCCGGCAAGGACATTGAATTCTCTGTCGATAAGAACAGGATTGATAAAGCCAAACTCACGCAGGCTTGAGCGTAATTTCGTTATCTGCTCCGGCGAGTGCGTCCGGGCATTGTTCACATAGGGAATCAGCTTGTTAATGTCAACAAGCTGCATCTGCGTTGTCGTTATCATCTGATCAGCCCCCATTCTGCGAATTTCTCAAAGCCACCCAGATCGTGTATGTATTTTCTCGCAATCTCTACAATGTCAGCATAGGGCTTGCCGTCAACGGTATCATCACCGATAGCACAGCTGATCTCCACAGGTCTGCCGAGAGCCTGTGCTTCAAGAAAAGCGTAAATATTCACGCTGACATCAGCCTTTGACAAATCCTTGCCGTGCAGACCTCCGCCTGTAACGCTGTCGCCCATGTCACTTCCGAGCTTGCGGTTAATAGCACCGCAGTCAACATCACTTCCGCCTGTCCAGTCACCGAGGGGATTTATCACAGCCGCCGGGAACATCTTACGGAGATTTTCTGTATCTGCGTTGCTCTGGCAGATCACAAGACGGTCGCCGTCAAGGATATATTTGCCATCCTCACCGAAAGCGAAATAAAACTGCTTCGCAATAGCCGTCAGCCGCTCCTGTTCACCAGTCACGGGTACACCCTTGAAGATGCCGTTATCACCGCAGCGTATACGGCCACGCTGATTCTCAGCAAGAATAGGATCCTGCTTTACCTCCATATAATCTGTCATCAGTTTCGGTGCAAGACGCTTTACGATTTTTGATATTTCGCTGCTATCGAAATGCACAGAAGTTTCTGCCATAATATAGCAAACGCCGTGCCCGAGCAGTACCTCTACCGCTACTCTCGGATCCTTTTCTTTTGCATACGCCAGATCAACTATCGCTCCGGCAATTCTATCAGCGATCTTGTCCGGATGCTGAGGGTTCACCTTTTCGTACATAATTTCTTCCTCCTAACCGAATTTCCGTTTCAGAAACTTTTTCAGTCCCTTACGGGTGTCAAATATTTTTTCCTTTGCTGCCCACATCGGAGCAGGCTGATAACGCTTCTTTGTATCATTTTTCGCTTGATACCGTTTTTTGTGCTGCATCACTTTCCCTCCCTTGCACGGAGCAGCCTTTCCATCGGGTCAATCTCACCACCGCCATCAATATCCACGGTGCAGTTCTCTTTGACGACCTGATATATTTGCAGCCACATCTGCTGAGCCTGTTTCAGATAGCTGTGGCTCATTGAAACAAATGGGCTTTGCACCACCGATGTTGTTACTGTCGGATGCTTACCGACAAGACCGTATCTCGTTATAGCTTCTTCGCACTGCATCCACCTTGCGGCGCACATCGAATATTGCTCAACAAGCAGAGGGTTAACCAATTTATCGCAGCCTAACTTTCCAAGCCATCTGCACATTTTGGTATATATTTCGTCAGCACCAAGCGGTTTTCCGTCACGCTGCATTGCCGATAGATAATCGCCCGGTTTCGGCATATCGACACCTTCGATATTTTCAGGAATATCGAGCCGCCTTAAAGGGTGATTTCCGGGATTGCCGGCATCGAGTTTTTCTTTCAGTGCTTTTGGCTTGCGCCCTGCACCCGGTCTTGCACCTCCGCGATTGGTTCCGTCTTTTGCCACTGATTCAGCACCTCTTTCCAGAAAGAATTAGAAAAATCAAACGATGTTTGAAAAATAATCAAACCCCGATTGAAAAAATTGCAGCAAAAAAGCCCGATTGCGGTCGGGCTGATGTGTTTGAATTCTGTTTGATTATTAGGTTGTTATGGGGCTTTTCAAATTAAAATGCCATTGAGAAAAAATTTTAAAGAGTTCCGGGGCATATACCGTCTTTGAATTTGCGATTTTTAAGTACGAGAGGGGCGCCCGTTCCTGTGTAATTCACTTTTTAGAGATTTTGACCACCCCTGGGGGTGGAAAAATCCCAAAAAATAGCCATTTTTAACCCTGCTGTGGGTGATTTGCCCAAATTGACATATCAGAGTGTAAGTCTGCTACCTGTCACCTCGTCTGTGATGTATCTGTTCATGGTGATGGAAGCAGACTGACATCAGGTTTGATTCTTCATTCGTTCCACCCTCTGCTAAAGGTTTGATGTGGTGTACGATGTCAGCGTGACCAACATAACCTTCCTTGAAACAAAGCTCACAGAACGGATGCAGCTTTACATAACGGGTACGAACCTTCTGCCAAGCAGAGCCGTAGCGTTCGCTCCGTTTATATCTCCTGCCGTACTTTTCGTACTGCTGGTTTGCTATTTTCTTATGCTCCTCGCAGTACAGTCCGTCCGTCAGCTTAGGACAATTCGGATAAGCACAGGGTCTTTTAGGTTTTCTTGGCATCAACATCACCTCCTCATTATCTCGCCACAATGAAAAAAGCCCCGACGTGGGGCTTGATTTTAATCCATCATTTCTTCTGCTTCTTTCAGCAGCTCCTCGCAAGTTTTATTAATACTTCTTCTGCACTGCTCGTCAAAGCGTTTGTAAAGCATCTTCTGTTCCTCCTCGGTCAGATCGATAGTATACATATCTTCATTATCGACGCTGTCCGAATCCGCCACAACGGCGGCTATGCAGGTGTCGAGGTGGCTGTTGGTAAAACCGTTCAGACTTATGAAGAAATCATAACAGCAGTCATCGTCACAGTCATAACAGTCATCACAGCCACCGTTGTCAACTCCGACTATCGGGTACATAGGTTTGAAACCCAGTTTATGTCGCAGTCTGTCAACGATCTCTATAAGTCCAACTGTCGGCATAAGCTGAAAGCGTACTGTCGGGAATCGTTCAGGACAGCATATGTAAGCCTGATCCTCACCGTAGATAAGCTCCGATTCAAAATCGATAAATATCTCTGTGTTTATAAAGGCTTCCGACAGTGTGGGGCTTTTACTGGACTTTTTGTCTGTGACATTTGAGACGTTCGGCGCATTAGCTGTGCTGTCCACACTATCCACAGTGGCGGTATCTAAACTCATCTCACCAATCATTCCGATATAACGCTCAATATACCACACGGCTTTTCTCAGATCCTCGACTTTTTTTCTCTTATCCTTCTTTCCGGCACGGCTGATGTATTTTACAGCGTTGCCGAGATGGTAGGGCAGCTTCTGATCTTCGATATAATAGATCACCTCGATTTTACCTGTCGTGTAGTGTGCTGGGTGATTCACGGGATCATTGGTTTGAGCTATGCTATCGTGTTCGCTCTTTTTATTTTTTTCATCTGCCATATTTAGCTTCCTCCAGTTTTTAATTATTTGTGCTTTTTCGTGCTTTTAGGGTTCTATAAAAACTCCCTCTATATACTGTCGTAGGAGAGGGCATTTGAGAGGTCATAGGCACAAAAAATTTTAGCTTATTTTTAATTTTTGTTTTAATACACAATTTTAAACCACCTCTCTTGGTGTTTTTGCCTGTGCTTTATTTAACCCGTACTTATCCAATCAAACACGCAGTTCATTTTTCTAACACGCTATTCGTATTAGCAAACACGCGGTTCGTGTTTACAACCTTTGACCTTGCCCGCAACGCTACCACCACACTCTTTGGCACGAGCGAAACAGGCGCACACAAGCGCATTCAAAAGATGTCCACAAAGGTTAATCAATTGTATTGTAGTGAATGTAGTGGGTGTTTTCGGTTTCCCTATATATGTATTATTATTTACATATAACTGTAACCAGAAACACTCACTACATCCACTACAAACAAAAGATAAAAACGAAACAACTTATTAAAAGGGCAGTTAAAAAAGACAATTATAAAGCTATTTTTTAACTAGCGGTTTATATTCTTGATTTGCAGTATAGAATATAGTCCCGTCAAAAACTGCCCTTATTCTTCCGGTACAAATTCCGGTTTATGTTCCTCTCCGGCTGCCCATGTAACATCATTGACCATTGGTGTAGGAGTACCCTGCTCATTCCACGGGCGGCGCACCATATACACGAATCCTGCTGCCGCCATCTTTTTCTTGAAATTCGCTGCATTCTCATATTTAAAACCGTTTTCGGCGCACCAGTCCTTATAACGGTTATAAATAGCAGAAGATCGAAGCTCCTGACCTGCTTGTTTTTGAATGCACTGATTCGTGAACATAGTTATCCTATCAGACTGAGCACGATAGTCAGCCGTGGCTGAAGCTACAGAACCCGGCATTTTCAGACCCTCGTCCTGATAGAGAAGGAAACCTTCCAGGCACCAGTTAAGGATACCTGAAAGATTGGCAGGCTCGGCAAAAAAGCTCTTAAGATCAATATCACGCTCTTCGGCAGTAAAATGACGATTGAACGGTATAATGCGGATACGGTCGGATTCAAACAGCGTCATATCGGAGATCTGCGGCAGATGGTTTGTATCAATAAACAGCTTGAATTGTGGTTTGAACTCGAAGCTATTCTCTCGAAGATAACGCGCTGTTAGTGTGTTATTACCCGTCATCTGTTTAGTTAATGACGCATCGACAACCATACTTTTCTCCGGCTCAGATACATTCACCATTCTCGCACCATTTAACCTCGCAACATCCTCAGAAGGTCCGGAGCTATCCGCAAACCCCTTCTTAGATAACATCTCAGGTTTTGCCGTCCTGCCGTATTCACCGAGAATACGCAGCACCGTTTCCATAGTCGTACCCTTACCGTTACGGCTTGTGGGACCGTACAGGATAAACATACACTCCAACCTCGTATCTCCCGACATCGCATAGCCGATAGCTTTCTGAAGATATCGGATACGATCCTTATCACCTTCGAACACCTCATCCATAAAACTGATCCAGCGAGGACAGGTAGCGTCCGGGGCGTAATCAACATCAGACAGCTTGGTTAAGTAGTCAGATGGAGAGTGAGGTTTGAACTCCATTGTTCTTAGGTCTATGGTACCGTTATGGCAGTTAAACAGATATTTATCCCGGTCAAACGCTTCCATACGGACAGCTATATCTGTGTCATTCCCGGCATCTTTTATCATAATATCTCTGAACTTCTTCTGGTCGAGCTGCTCTACTCGTTTGAGAAAACGTGTCCTTGTGTCCTCTGATGTAATGGTAGCTGCAAAAGATAGGAGTATATCGTGAAAGTCCTTAGCCATTTCGGATATTCTGAGATTATGCGTATCAGGTCGCCAGACGCGACCATCGTATATATACCAACAACCTCTTGTGTCGTTCATCAGGATAATGCGGCGGAAATAATCCACGAACATTTTTGCATTGCCTATCTGGAACGATTCATAGCGAGGATTTGTGTGTGGACTGAGTGATTCAATACTTGTATCAAGGCAGCGCAGGTCGGGAGTAAAAGAATATCCCTCACGCTCTCTTCTGTCACGCTCGTCTTGAATAGATTCTATATCAAGGCTCTTAAACTCATCTTCCGGCGAGGATTCTGTGATCACAGGGCGGTATATTTCAGAGCAGGAGTGAATGGCATTACGTATAGTGATCTGTCCGTATGTAGCATCACCTGTCATACGATCCCACTTATCACGCATCAAACCGGAAGAACGGAAGATACGGTCGATTTGTTCTTCCACACAGCCGCACCAAAAGGCAAGCATTGATACAAGTGCCATATCAGCATCTGATCTTGAATCATATCCTTCCTCCCAGCGGCCTTCCATAAGAGCTTTGAACTTATCCCCAGATGCGGAATCAGATGCGTGTTTTATGACCTGTTCATCTGTAAAATATGAAACGGGAGAGCCGGAAAAGCCGGACTTTATCGGCGAGGTGCGTTTCATAAAAGTATCAAGCACCGACTGCAAAGCTTCATCGTTGCGGGCTACGCTGCCGGGTCTGTATACATCACCTGTAACTGTGACAAAGCGATTAGTAGTGCCGGGGAGATACACTTCAAGTCCGTGCTTACGGTTGTTTATGTAATACACCGTCTTATCATAGGCAAAATCGGGCGACAGCTTGAAGAAACCTCGCAAGCCCGTAGAGCTGGGAGAGCGTTCAAAATATGCGTCAGGGAAGAAGGAGAGAATGGATGCCGCCACATCATTTAAAGATCCATCATCTCTGATGCAATGGTCTATATCGATAGCACCGATACCCTCAGAGACACGATAGCCGATGCCATCCCAGCCGCCCATAGCATAGGCCGTCATAGCTGTGGAAAAATCGGAAAATGTGGATGTATCATTGGTTCTCGCCATCTGTCCCGTTCTCGGATCATACGGCACCTTCGTAGCTCTGCCGCTTCTCTTTTCATATTTCCACAGGCAGAATGAAGCATTGGATTTCAGCTCCTGCGGAATATTTACGAAATTCACTCGTTTAACTTTTGCTTTTGTAGCAGGGGTAGTAGTGTTGTTGCTGTTATTTATCTTGTTATCAGGCATAATAAACCTCCTCATTGCGTTAGTATATAGTCATATATTTATCACAGCTGTGCCTTAACAGCGGCTATCAGCTTTTCCTGTGTTACATCTTTTGATGCCAAAGCAGCAAGTACATCCTCATCAACTGTGTTTTTCGTAACGATATGATGTATTGTTACTGTTTCCTGCTGACCCTGCCGCCATAGACGGGCATTTGTCTGTTGATACAGTTCCAAGCTCCATGTCAGACCGAACCAGATAAGGATGTGTCCGCCCGACTGTATATTAAGTCCGTGTCCGGCTGATGCGGGATGAATAAGTGCGACAGGTATAGAGCCGCTGTTCCAAAGTTCTATATCTTCGGATGATCTGATATCTCTTATTTCATATCCTGCCGCTGTCAGATGCTCTATAATGCGGGTGCGGTCATGCTTGAACCAGTATGCTATAAGCACAGGCTGACCGTTTGCCGCTTCTATAAGATCTTCGAGCATATCCAATTTACGACTGTGGATAAATCGGGCTTCCTTGTTTTCGTCATATACGGCTCCGTTGGACATCTGGAGCAGCTTATTTGAGAGACTCGCCGCATTTGCAGCGTCAACATCACCGTCCTCGGTTGGGATGATAAGATCACGCTTGAGCTGGTCATAGAATCTCTGCTCTGAGGGTGACATCTCCACCTCGTGATTGACATAGATACAGTCCGGGAGATTGAGGTAATCAAGAGCTTTCATTGATATTGTAATGTCGGATATTTTCTCGTATATCTTTTCTTCCGCGCCGGGGCGAGGAACATAACTGAACACTACACCTGTGCTGGGATTCATAGAACCAGGCTTGAAATACGATTCACGAAAGCGACCTATAAATCTGCCGAGCCGTTCGCCGCCGTCAAGAATACCGATCTCGGAAAACAAGTCCATTAGACCGTTGCTTGTCGGTGTGCCTGTGAGACCTATCCAGCGTTTAACAAAAGGTCGTACCTTACGCAGCCATTTGAAACGCTGTGACTGATAGTTTTTGAAAGAGGAAAGCTCATCGATAACAACACAGTCAACATCCCAACGAAGTCCGTTTTTATCGTAGTACTCCACGAGCCATTTGATGTTTTCCCGGTTGATGATGTATATCTGTGCCGATGCACTTACCGCTGCTTTTCTCGTTTTCAGGTCACCCACGATGACGGAAATATCAAGATCTTTCAGGTGATCCCATTTTTCCTTTTCCGCTGCCCATGTATCCCGCGCCACACGAAGGGGCGCTATCACAAGAACCTTTGATACCTTCAATTCATCAAATATCAGATCATTGAGAGCCGTGAGCGTTATCACAGTTTTTCCGACCCAAGCCCATATCCAGAAAAAGAGCAGAAACGGGATGTGACTTGATATAGTCAATACAGAATTGCTGATAATCATGTGGTAGGAACTTCAAAGGGCATCACCTCCGTTTCCACTGTTAATTATTGTTCTGCTTACCTTATCCAGATCAAAGAATCCTGCCAAAACAGACGGATCCTCCGGCTCGAAGTTGTCGCCGTAATCGTCCATATCATCAAGACTGCCCTGATCATGAGGCAAGGCTTCAATATCAAGCTCCGGCACCTTTGCACCGATATTTTCAGGAAAGGGTGTACCGGGTGTCCAATTCTTTATCGCTTCTATCGCGGGCTTTATCTGTGAAAATCTGTCGATGCAGATAACAGGAAAACCGAGCTTCATCAGCTGATAGCGGCGTTTTCTCTGCAAAGGGCGGAGTTGCTTTCCGGGGGCTTTTAATTCTGCAAATACAGTCTTTGCCGGGAAGAAAAGTACCAAGCGATCAGGCAGCCCGTTGGCAGTCTGGGAGGTGAGCTTGTACGCTACACCTCCTGCGGCACGGACTGCTTTTACAAACTCATTTTCAACTACATATTCTCTCATCAGCAGTCACCGTACCTTTCATGGCATGATTGCTTTTTTCCTTTCCATTGATAGCACCAGCGTGTTTTCGGAAAACGCTCATAATCGTCTCTTGTATAGAGCTTGCAGCCCCTTTGTTTTTCTTCGCCCCAGCCACAGTAATATCTGCAATTCTCGCAGCACTGATCATATACATACATTTCCTCGTCAGCACCAAATCCGTCTCTATCGATGTATCTTTCACGGTATCCGTCAGAATAATTATCATAGCTCATATTCTCATCCCCCTCACGCATTTATCTCTTTCCACCTTGCAGGCTCCATTGTGGCAATATCCCAACCGATGCTTTCAAGCTCGGTCGCTCTGTCATAAGACTCAACATCCTGTGATGCCCTTGTGACCGCATTGGAAAGACCGTAAAGGCTCATATCTCCGCCACGGATAAGGTAATCCAAAATGCTTTCCTGCTCGGTCTGATTGAAACCATAGCTCTTACTTGTCAACTCCACAACATCCTGAACCTTGCCTGTGATAAGTGCTCTTGTGCTGTCCTGCAACTTTCCGATAATTGTCGGGTATCTGCTTTCGTCAAGAGTAGCTTTTGCTACATCCTGCAATTTCAGCATAAAAGCCTTATCCTCGGCTTCTATTGCCGCATCGGAATATAAATCAAAGCTGTCCTCCATAGCTTTTGCCTGTCTGCCGACATGATGACGGCGCTCTCCGAAATTATTTACTACACAACCGTTTGTGCAGATAAGGCGGTTCAGGAAAGGTCGTACAACTACCGCACCAAGCCCTACTTCAGAGTTAGAGATGATAATACCAAACTCCACCCAGTCGCCCGGAACAACCTCATAACGCTTCATGTGGAAACTGATCTTGATATACATTCTGTTTTCCGTTACCTCTGACGACATCACCTCGTACTGATCGTTCCCCATGAAAAGAGGGAGTATTGCCATTGCAATCTGGAGATTATCGATTCTGCGATACCTGTCAGAAAGAAAAGCACGGGCGACCCTGCCGTTTCCATAATCAAGGGAACGGATCATATACGACTGATCCTTACTGCCAAGCCATGTGTTCACATTCTCCGCTAATAACTCCGGCTTTTCACGGCGCATCAGGTCATAATACTTCGCCGGGATATTGAGTGCACTGCCCATTTGACGATGGAAAAGCTCTGTTGTGCCGAGCGTCTCACGGCTAATCACCTGTGTTGATGTTGTGATCTGCGCCTGCGGAGAATTCATATACAGCGTAGAGCCGTCACTTTGCAGCTCCAGCGATGCCGCCGGGCTTATGTAATCCCTCTTTACATCCTCCTGCCTTTTCAGTTCTGCCATAACCTCTGATAATGTTCTGCCTTGTTTCATTGTGCATCCTCGCTTTCCGCCTTATCGGCTGTTGAATTATTGTTTTTATCCTATGTGTTATCATGTTTGTCGCCCTGCTGTTCCGCATCTTCTTTTGCAGACTTTTCGGCTTGCTCCTTCGCTGCCTTTTTCGCCGTCTTTTCAGCGACTTCTTTGGCTTTCTCTTCTGCCTTTCTTATCTCCTCTTCAAGCCGTTCTTTGGCTCTTATGGGGCACAGCTTGATAATAGCTTCGGGATCAATCTCCGTACTCATAAATGCCGTATAGAACTCATAATCCTTTGAGCGAAAGAACTTCTCAAGGCTGCGTTTTTCGAGCTTACATTCATGTATCTCTTTATCTGTCAGGCTACCTTTAAACAGTGCTTTCAACATTTCGATATAGTCATCCACAGCAGTCATAACCACAGTTATCGCAAGTTCAGTATAAGGATCCTCTCTTGCCGATGAACCTGTGTTCCACGGCTGCCTTACGACCATCATTTCAGGGTGTTTTTGCATTTGTTTTCATTCCTCCTTTTCGTTTGCCGCCCATAATTTTTGATGCAGCACTAATCCTTGAAGTAAAATTTCTCACCTTTGTATCCTGCCGATGACAAGGGCAAGCCCTCCGCCCACGGAGGATTTTGATTCATAATGGAGCAGACCTTTTCTACCGTAGTTGAGCCTACAGGTGCTTCAATTATCACTTCATCATGCACGTGTGCTACTATTTCAAGCCCTGCAAGCTCCATCCGCCGCATAGCCTCTGCCAACAAATCTCGTGCTGTTGCCTGGGTAATATTCTCCACGAGCTTTCCGCTGTATGTTTCGCCACGCACCCACTTATTTCCTGCATTCAAGCCCTCGAAAGTAACAGCCATCCTACCGAAACGATTAGGCTGGAGCCTTGGCTTTATGTATGCGAGCTTCCGCCCTGACGGGAGAACGAGCCACAGAGTATTTGCATAAAACTGAAAACCGATCTTCCCGACAGTTCTGTCCTGATGATCCTTTATGGTATCGACAGCAGCCTTTTCAACGGCATACCAGAACTTTGTGATATTTGGATTAGAATTTCGCCAGTCATCTATCAGGTCAGGAAGTTCAGATTCTTTCAGCCCCATTTCCAATGCGCCCATTGATATCAAAGCACCGGCTCCGCCTCCGTATCCACACGCCAGTTCTGCGACCTTACCTTTTTGTCTCAGCTCACCGTTGATACCATGCTTGACGACAGGTACTCCGAACATCTGAGATGCCGAAGCACAATAAATATCGTCACCGTGCTTAAAGGCATCAATGCGCCACTGCTCCCCGGCAAGCCAAGCTAAAACTCTCGCTTCTATTGCTGAGAAGTCGGCAATAATAAATTCACATCCGGGCTTGGGTATAAGCATTGTTCGGATAAGCTGTGACAAAATATCAGGTGTGTTTCCATAGATACTTTCCACCATATTGAAACAACCGAGCTTGACAAGTTCTCTGGCTTCATCAAGCGTGCTAATCTCGTTTCTATAGAGGTTCTGAAGTTGAATTAATCTGCCGGACCATCGCTGAGTCCTTACAGCACCGCTGAATTGAAACAAGCCGTGTGCCCGTCCATCATCGCATATACATCTTTCCGCTGCCTGATATTTCTTTACAGAGCTTTTCGCCATTTGAAGCCGCAGCTTCATCATTTCAAGTGCCTCACCGTCAACGCTGTGCTTATCAAGGTCAGTTATCATTGCGGAGACATCTTTTTTACCCAGCGTACTGACTTCAATACCACGCTCTTCAAGCCAGCCCTTAAGTTGACTTACACTATTCGGATTTTCAAGTCCTGTCAGGGCATACGCTCTTTTCGTCATTTCTTCGGACAGCATCAGATCACAGGTGATCGCCTTTGTAACCAGTTCCTTATCGATCATTACCCCACGATCATTTATTCGCTGATCCATGTGGTAATGATCCCATTCGGAATCGGGCAGCGGAAAATTCTCCAACCGCTTTCTTATCGCTCTCTCAGTCCTTACATCCTGACGGCAGTATTCCTTGAACCTCGTCCAGTCTTCCGGGACGTGTTCGGGAAGATTTCTTGTCCTGCCGCCGTTGCTTTTTGTCGGCTTGCAGGGAACAGAGAAATACTTAATAAGCCGTTCTCCCGCATCATCTTTTTGTTCGCCGGTCTTCAGCACCTCCGCAGCAGTTTTCAGTTTCAGAGGAAGCGAAAGGCTCGCCGCCCATACCATTGAGCACTGCCACGAATCGGGGGATAATAAGGTATTAAAATACTTTGATAAGCAGGTACGCTCAAACTGTGCATTCCACGCTGCCTTGATGATCGAATCGTCAAAAATAGCATCCACAACCTCCTGCGGCAGCTTTTCGCCGCAAGCAAGATCGACTATTTTTGTCTCCTCATCATCGAAAGCATAAGCAAAAAGCAGTATATGAAAATCTCCTTCAACATAGCGATAAACGCCGCATTTTGTAAGGTCTACATCGCTGAACGTCTCCAAATCTATGGAAAGCAACCTTCTTTTATCTGCCAAAAAATCATCTCCAATCTCTCTGTGCTTATCTGCACCTTATAAGAACCGCCGCAGAGATACAGTCTCCGACAGCTCTTGTAAAGTGCAGACAGGAAAGGCGAACCTCTCCCGCCTGCGGTATTAAATCAAGAGAGTGCGAATTTTACTTCAGATAATCGGGAAGATCATCCTCGGTAAAAATACTCTCTCCGTCATCGTCACCCTCGACTTCTGTGAAATCGGCAGATGCAGAAGCCTTTCCGGCGAGACGCTCACCGTCCTTGACCTTCTGGATATTACCCAGACCTGCTGCCACACCACGATTGCCGTTTGCATTATACGCATAGAAGTTAACACTTACATTGCAGTAGTCGCCGGAGCCGCACTCCATCGGGTCAATGATAGGCTGTACCTTGCGGTCAACGATCTGGGGAGCATCCTTGCTGTTGGCATTGACAAACATTGCGTCCGCATACGCTTCATCATCCGGGCGGTCAATATCGCCGTCACGTAAAGGGAGCTTAAGATTAGGAGGGAGCTTGCCGCCCCACTTTTTGCTCTTGCCGAGTTCCTTTGCCGCTTCAACAGCAGCTTTGATTTTTGCGATTGTTTTCTTGTCGCTCTTCGGGATAATACATGAAACGCTGTATTTTTCCTCACTGCCATTCACGCTTTTCGGCTCCCAGATGTTCGCAAAAGAAATGCGGCAGGGGATGATCACCTTAGTGACCTGTGCCACGTTATTCTGATTTGTGTTCTGATTATTGGTCATAGATTTCTACCTCCAAAGATTTCTTGAATGTATAATTATTCATTGTATGCAACCGTGCTGAAAATCGGTTTTGCATAATTTTTCTTACTCTCCTTCGTCAGGAAGGGCTGCAAATTCCTGTTCGGGTGAGCTGTTAAGCTCAACAGCTTCTCTCGGATCACTTTCGGGAACAAGTGAGAGCTTTCCGGGCGGCTTTGTAACATACTTTCCGAGCAGCTCAGCAAATTTTTTCTTACCCATCATTTTTTCAAACTCGGTAAGGGTTATGAGCTGCTTCTTGTAAAGGTCGGTATAGCCGTTAGCAACAGCCGCATCGACAACTGCCTTCGTGTCTGTGAACACTCTTTTGCTCCTGCCCTCGACAACCTTGTATCCGGGTATCGGCACACCGTGATTGATAGCTTCGGAACTAATGAAAGCGAAAACAGATTCTATCCAGGAGCTTATGCGGTTAAGTGTAGGCAAAAGCTGTGCAAGTTCTGATATTGGTATGAGTCCCGGCTGTTTGAAAACAGGTTCACTCACATCTACTTTGGAAGATACACTTTCTTCATCACTTAATGCCCCTTCATCAAGATCAATGAATTCCTCTCTGCACAACGATAGAGCTTCATCCTTACAAGCCTTGCACACAGGCTTTGCACGGCAGAAACGGCACCAGTCTCCGGGCATCTGTTCGCCTTTGCCCTCATAAGCCAGCTTTGCTGTTTCCCTTATGCTTTCGCCCCAGCTTTCAAGCTCCTCTCTGGTACATTCAAAAGTGCTGATATTATCAAGCCTCGGCTGGATGATGCTCATACGAACAATCTCGATATCGTAAATATAGCCATAGGCGGCCAAGCCTCCGAGTGCGTAAAGCATCATCTGCGAGTTATGATCGGCATCGACAAAAACCCCCTGCCCAGTTTTGAAATCTGCTATATGCAGAACACCCTTCCCGTTTTCATCTCTGCCGATAATCAGCATATCCGCTGTGCCGAAGCCCGATGGAGCAATATGGCTGTAATCGACCTTTTCTTCGACCATCACCAGAGGTTCGCAGCCGTTCCTTTTCATATCTTCGATAACACTTATGACAAACTCTGCATAAACATCTGTGATCTGGTCGATCTCCTCAGTGTAATATTCCTCTGACTGGGGACGCTTCACTCGTTCCTTCATATACTTTTTGACCTTGTATTCGCATACCTCGTGAGCGAAAGTGCCCTCGGCAGCATACACCGAGCTTTCATTCGGAAACTGCTCCTGCAATCGTGCGGAAGGGGTACAGTGAAGCCATTGCTTTGAGCTTGATGCAGAAAGTAGTGCATGTATATCCGGCATTCATTCACCCCCTTTCACAGAGCCGCAAGATCAGTAACAAAGGCTTCGTACTGTTCGGGCTTAAGGTCGCTTACCCTTTCAACACCATAGGTTTTCAGAACCTGTCCGATCTTTTCGTTGTTGTCCTTGTTCTGTTTTATCTTGCGGACGATTATTCTTGTAATGTCATCGGTTGTGATTGGGCGAGCGGTGTTACCTGGTTTCTGTGGCTTTTCTTCCTGTGACTTTTCCTCCGGCTTATTCTGTGGCTCATCAGGAACATCTTCTTCGATAGTCAGTTCTTCGCCTGTATCCACAACAATCGGAGCTTTAGCTGTATTCATCACAATTCCGACTTCAACACTTCCTACCGCCTCAAGCATTTTTACTGCCCCGGAGAATACAAGATTTATACCTTCTGCGAGCTTTGCCATATCAACGCTGACTGTGTTTTCCTGTTCGCTTGCTTTTGTTTTCTTTTCTCTTGCCATAGATCATCATCCTTTCTCATACACCCATTTCAAAAAACTCGACATCGGGATAGAAAAGAGAGTCAAGCAGCTTTTTCTCAGCATCACGCTTGAACACATAACGCTTGACGGGGATACCCCATTCCTTTGCCTTTCTGATTTCCTTCTCCATACCGGGGCTTATGCGTCTGCCGATGATCCAAAGCTCCGAGCACTGTGCAAGCCATATAAGTCCCATGATCTGTCCGTATTCACGCTCCGTCTTGTCGCTGTCTTTCAGAAACTGGGTAAAGAACAAATGGGGAGCGTAAGGGACATTTCCGTTAAGAGCTGCAAATCTGCAAGCCTTCTGTGTGATCCGTATGTTACGATTCGTATCTCGCTCCATTTCTTCCTTTGTTTCGCCCCTCGGTGCAAACGGCGAGCAGATAAACACCTTTTTAGGCTTTACAAACCTTCTTTTTTCAATGTTCATATTGTTTCCTTTCTCCGCAGGAACGGCTGCGGTCCGTTGTTTATGTACTGACATCAGCGGATATACACTGCCGTGCCTGTAGCATCTGTGTTGAGGAGGATATCAAGTCCCTCTATATACTGTCGTGGGAGATGCCATTTGAGAGGTTATCCCTCTTAAATTCAGAAAAAATTTTTTGCCTTAGAGAGTGCCCAACCCAATCTTTCTTTTACAGATCTCTTTGAAAGTCCCAACATATCTGCAATTTGCTGCTGTGTGTACCCATCTTTGTAATAAAGAAGGAATACTTCTCTCTGCTTATCGGTCATAGCCGCCAGCATCTCCTTATTCCTTTCTTCTCTTATAAGAGCATCAAGCGGATTTTCACCGAACCTGCCGTCATTCCAGAAAAACATACCTCTGTATTTATCCTCCACAACTTCCTCAACTGCACCACACTTATCGCCGTAATCATCAGTATCATAATCTTTCGCACCTTTACGGCTACATCTGCGGTTCATAAGGTTGCTTTCAACCCTGTGGTCACCGATAAGCGTAACAGCTGTAAACCAAGACAACGATTCAAGCATTTCATCAGGGATTTCTTCTTTATATGGCAGCATTCCTCCCTCTGATGCTTTGGGCTTTGTAAATACATATGTAAAGCTTGTGCAGTCGGGCAACCAAAGAACCGTTCTGCCGGATCCGTTATCATATACGGCAAATCCGTTTGAATAGACAGTGCATTCAACATTCTCGACAGGCATACTCCCGGACATAGGATAAAAGGCTATGGGCTTTCCTGCATTTTCACGGAGCTTTTTCGGTGTGGGGATCTCATGCGGCTTTTCTCCCAGATTGAGTAACTTCAGCAGCTCACCGAGAGTAGTGTTTTCGGTGATGTTGATTTCGTTAGTGTCTGTGGGAGTTATGGCATTGTTCGTAACATTGACAGTTACATTTCCGTTGATAGTGATGCTGTTTTTAGTGTTTTCCATTGTTAGCGTCCTTTCCGCAGGACGCACTACTGGCGACAGATACTCTCAGAACACCACACCAAAAAAGGGTACACAAAGGCAGCAGGTGTCTGAAACGATCGCCGATTGAAAACCGGAGTGTTATCTCCGTTTCAATCAGTTTATCGTTTGAACATCTGTCTGCCAGTGTGCACCCTGACTTTCAAATGATTTTTTATTGTTTCGGATTTCGTATACTCTTGAAATCCGTGTGCTTGTAAAGATAAAGAATTTAGGCCATACTTTTTATATGTACAATAAATTGTATGCAAGCTGTTCCGACTGAATATTGGTTATTGTATGTTACTGGTTTTTAAGATATAATTATCTTGTGTACCGTGGTCAGCCGGGCGGTATCTTTGCTGTCTCTCAAGCACAGCTATATTTTAACCCAACTGACAGTTGACATGCAGTAGACAAGAACTTGACATTTGACTGACAAAGGCTCTTTTTAGTTGACATTTTGTTGACAAACACTTACCAACTCCCAAAAGGCGGTTTTTTAATATGATTTTATGCTTTGGCACATACGCAAACATTTTAAAGAAATGCTCATTGCCCGGAACTACTAACCGAGTAATTGTTTCTACTCTTGTGGGGACAATAGATCCCGATAATAGTTACAACGATGACAGCGATAACACATCTGTTTCACGCTTGATGACTTGTAAAAGAGATTTTCCGTCCGTTGAAATAGAATCCTCACAGGGACCTATACATTCAGTCGGAGGCGGTTTGACAAATATAATAGCTTTAGCAAAAAGTATCAGCATATCCGAAATAGAAAACAGATTTGATTCAGTTATCGCACTGCTTGATGAAGACAAAAAAGCTGCCGTAATCGGAGCCATGCACCATGTAATACGAAACGATGATACTTTGGAAGGTAATCATCGTTCTTTGTTTACAAGATGTATGGGCGATACGGCAGCAAATACTGTAAATAAGCATGAGGTTGACATAAAGAGCTTTCTTGCAAGGCTGTTCTTATATACTGTTCTCACTAATGAAAACACAGCCGGACAAGACTCTTTATCTGAAATAAAGGAAAAAGGGTTTATAGAAAGGTTTATATCATATCCTGTTAGTTTTGTTTCCAAAACAGAATCAATCACCACCCCTTCTTCAAATGAAATGACCGATGGAATAAACGGTTATCTGCAAAAGCTGAAGGATAAATACGACAGCATCACAACACTTTTATATAAGGATACTCCCAGACCGTTTTATGATTTCTATGTATGCAATAATGTCAGAAAAGAGGTAAGAGATCTTAAGCATCCCAATCAGTATTCTTACGAAACAATAAATGACGCAACGCTTTCAAAGCTCATAGCAGTTTCAAAATATATTATCCTCAGCGGAACAGGCGGATTGGGAAAATCAATGATGATGCGGCATCTGATGCTTGATGCGATCAACACTTATGAAGATGCACAGCTAATCCCGCTTTTTATCCCTTTGCAGGACTTTGACTTATCCTTTGACAGTATCACAGATTATATATACGCTGAAATATGTAACCTTTGGTCTGAACTTAAAAAGGATGACCTTATAACCTTACTTGCTTCCGGCAAGGCACTTATCCTTTTAGACGGTCTTGACGAGATACATACATCCAAAATACCGGCATTCAGGAAAATGCTGAATTCATTTGTTGACCGTTACCATAACAATACATTTGTTATTTCTTCAAGACCATTCAGCGGTTTTAAGTCATTTGGCCGCTTCACCTCGCTTGAGCTTCAGCCGTTTACCAAATCTCAGGCATTGGCACTCATAGACAAACTCGATTTCAGATCAGATTCTCCTAAAATTAAGCAGAGATTCCGCAGCCTTCTTAATACGGAGCTTTACTATTCCCACAAAGGCTTTTCTGATAATCCGCTGTTGCTGACCATTATGCTACTGAATTTTGAGGAATATGCGGAAGTACCATCTCAGATGCATATTTTTTATCAGGAGGCGTACCAGGTACTCGCAAATAAGCATGATTCAACTAAAGGCGGATATAAACGCCCATTAGTCACAGGCTGGAAAGTTAGCGACTTTGCAAATTACTTTTCCTACTTCTGTGCAGCTACATACAGCAAGGGCAAGACCCGATTTACCTATGATGACTTTGATATGTATTTCCACAAGCTGAAAGAACATTATCACATAATCGATGTTACCACTGATGATTTTATCTATGATCTGTGCAGCAATCTTTGTCTGATGTATGAGGACGGTCCCAAATATACATTCACGCACAGGTCTTTTCAGGAATACTTCTGTGCGAGATATTTTTCCAGACAGAAGGATAAAAATCTGTCAATGATAATCCCGGTGTTCGACAGAAACGACCAGACAAAAAAGACCGATACTACTTTACAAATGCTCTTTGACATGATACCGGCAAAAGTGGAGGAGTATATTATCCTTCCATATTTACAGCAACTGGTAGAAAAGTGCGAAAGCGAAAACGGTGTTCAGACCTTTCTTCAGACCATCTATCCTGAGTTTGAATGTGCAGACGGTGATCTGAGAGGACAAGAAGAAACTGATCCGGCATCCAATCTTTATGAATTTATCCGCGATTATTATCATATTACCTGTGAGTATGTAAACCCCGATGATTATCCTGATATCGACAAATTTACGCAGTCCGAATTCGTATGGCGCGAGGATATCAACCAAGCTGACTATAGGGATGACCTTCCGGCAGGCTATGAGGATTGGTACGGTGAACCGGAGGTTACAGGTAGGATTTATTGCTTTGATTGGGATAGAATATTCGACCGACCGGATAAATATAAAGAGCTTATCGCCGTGATCAATGACGGCAACAAGCCCTTCATGAAGGAATATAACGATATAAAAAGATTGATGCGTGAACTGACGAAAAAAGCAAAGCCATCTGGTGATGATCTGTTTGACATCCTTGATTAAAAAGCTATTGACAGAACAATCGTTCCGTTATATAATAAGAACAAACATTCCGGCAACATTGTTCCACACATCATAAGGAGGAAAACATCATGACTGAGCAACAGAAAAGGATCGATCATGTAAAAGAGCAGACTGCAACGATCGGAGAAAAGCTGTCAGCACTGCGTAAATCAATCGGTATGACGGTTACGGCACTGTCGAGAGCAAGCGGTGTGTCTGAGCGTTCTATCCGCTATTTTGAACGAGACGAAAGGACACCGAGAGTGGATGCTATCAAAAAACTTGCAGCTGCTCTTGAGGTTGGTACCGACTACTTCCTGGACGATGACATTCTGGAGGAACAGCTTCATAATGAAGAATTTCTCGCAAGAGCCAAAGAAAGATATGGCTCAAGGGGAATGGCACAAGGCAGGGCTATTCTTGAGCAAGCACAGGCTTTCTATGCCGGGGGTAATCTTTCCGAGGATGAACGATTAGCATTCAGAGATGAAATGGAAGCTATCTTCTGGGATTCAAAAGAGGATGCAAAGAAATATACGCCGAAAAAATACCGTTCATAAAGAAATATCAAGGTAAAGATTAAGGCTGATAAAGGTTGACAAAGGGCTGAAAAAGGACGATAAAGGAGTAAATGCTATACGATGATACCCCAATCCATTAAATTGGCAGAATGTGCGATACAAAAATATAAGACAAGAGATCCGTTTGAGATAATAGAGCAGAGAAAAATAAAACTCCGTATGTTTACAACAATGCCAACCCTGCTTGGCTATTATACTGTAGTAAATCGCAAACAGTATATCGGGATAAATTCCCACGCAAATGAAGAGGAACAAGTCATTGCCGCAGGTCACGAACTCGGTCACTCGTTCCTTGATTATAAAACAGCTGTTGCCGGGACTCATTTCGAGGACACTATGGCCTACAGCATCAGCAACAGCAGATGTGAGATTAACGCCAATCTGTTTGATGCCGAACTGCTGCTTGAGGATGACTATATTCTGGAACTGATCCATTATGATGACTACAGAAGGGTTAAAAAATATATTGACGAACACATCGGTGAATATAAAAGTAAAAAAGCAAGGTACGATTTTGAGCAAGAACAGCTTATGAATTTTTGGGATAACTATAGCGATATACCAGCTATCTCCCGTCTTGCTGCGGAGCTTGGTACGGATGAACATCTTGTGGAATTCAAATTGCAGGCACTAAGCTATAAAGGCTATGATCTTCCGAATCTGCCGGAGCTTAAGGCGGATTTTTTGAGAAGGTATTGAGAGAAAAGTATGCAGAAAGAAAGAATTATCCGATGTACAATAAACTGTGCATCGGGCTTTTTTCTGGAATTTTGCGTATTGATATTCACTGCGCTTGTAGTTTATAATAGAAATACGTAAAACCATATTTTAGCCAAAAAACTGTTATGCAGTGTTGAAAAATTAGGCGAAATGTGATACGATAAAAATGGATTTTTGTGTGTACCCAAGAAGCAGTTTCAGGAGGTAAACGATGGTAACTGGTGTTATTAAAAACAAAATAGATAAAATATGGACGGATATCTGGGCTGGCGGTATCACCAATCCTCTGACGGTCATTGAACAGCTCACCTATCTGATGTTTTTACGCTCACTCGATGAAAAAGAGCTTGAAAACGAGGAATTTGCCAATATGACGGGTGATACTGCTGACCTGATCTTTCCTCAGTCTGAAATCGGACAGGCTATGCGTTGGAGCAAATTCAAGAACAAGGACGCTCGTGATATTTTCAGCATTATCTCGAAATATGCCTTTCCAGCAGTAAAAAAGATGAAGTACGGCAAGCTGCCCGATTTTGATGCATCCGGCGAGCTGATAGAAATCGCTGACCGTGAGGACGGAGAACAGGCGCAGACCGCTTTTTCACGATACATGGAAAGTGCAGTGTTTGTGATTCCTAATGCACAGGTGTTACAGAAAATCATAACGGGACTTGATGATCTCTATGAACATGATATTGCTGACCTTGATATGCAGGGTGATCTGTATGAATATATGCTCGGTAAGCTCTCCACGGCAGGTCGGAACGGTCAGTTCCGCACCCCGAAGCATATCTGCGAGATGATGGTCGAACTTGTGGCTCCGACACCGGATGACCTTATATGCGATCCGGCTTGCGGCACCGCCGGTTTTCTCGTGTCCGCAGCAGAATACATTCGGGAACACTATGAAGATACGATGACTGATGAACAGTGGGAAGATTTTTCAAACAAAACCTTCACCGGCTATGATACCGATCACACCATGCTCCGTATCTCGGCTATGAACCTGATGCTCCATTCTATCACAAATCCCGATATTGACTATAAGGACAGCGTTTCAAAGCAGAATAATGTCAGCGGCAAATACACGGTTTGTCTTGCAAATCCGCCGTTCAAGGGTTCTATTGATGCGGAGAGTATTAATGATAACCTGAAAGCTGTCACGAATACAAAAAAGACGGAGCTTTTGTTCCTTGCCTTGTTCCTGCGGCTTTTGCAGAAGGGCGGCAGATGTGCTTGTATCGTGCCTGACGGTGTGCTGTTCGGTTCAAGTAAGGCTCACGAGTCTATCAGGCAGGAGCTTATAGAAAATCATCAGCTTAAAGCCGTTATCTCTATGCCCAGCGGCGTTTTCAAGCCCTATGCGGGAGTGTCCACAGCGGTGCTTGTATTCGTCAAGACCGATGCGGGCGGTACGGATAAAGTGTGGTTTTATGATATGAAAGCGGACGGCTTCTCCCTCGATGATAAACGCTCGGAGATTGCGGAGAATGATATTCCCGATATTATCGCCCGTTTCCATAATCCTGACGGTGAAGCAGGCAGAGAGCGAACGGAGCAGAGCTTTTTTGTTCCGAAGCTGGAAATTGTGGATAACGACTATGATCTGTCTATCAACAAGTATAAAAAGACGGAGTATGTAGCGGTGGAGTATCCTCCGACAAGCGAGATTATGGCAGACCTTGACGGGCTTTATAAGGAGCTTGGCGGTGTGCTGTCGGAGTTGGGGGGATTGCTGAATGAGTAAAATCCAGTTAAAAGATATTTGTTCCTTTTCAAAAGGTAGTCAAATCAATGGTGATGAACTTATAGAAAATGGCGAATATGACTATCTGAATGGAGGTATCAATCCCTCTGGTAAATGGAGCAATTTCAATGTATCGGGCGATACTATAACAATAAGTGAAGGCGGCAATTCTTGCGGATATGTAAATTATATGCCAAATCCTTTTTGGTGTGGTGCTCATTGTTACTATCTTTATGATTTAAGATGCAATGTGAAATATTTATATTACGCATTAAAAAGCCAGCAAGATAGAATAATGAAACTTCGTTCAGGGGCTTGTATGCCTAATATCAAAAAAAGTGATATAGGTAGTTTTGCTTTTGAATATACCGAAGAAACAAGTATTCAGAACATAGTTGTTTCTAATCTTGATAAAATAACTCGCCTAATAGACCTATGCAACACTATTCTTGAGAAACTCGATTTGCTTGTCAAATCACGGT
>NZ_JBKXNW010000005.1:212227-212757 GCF_047012705.1 Pseudoruminococcus sp.
TCACGGTTTGTGGAGATGTTCTGTAATACTGATGATAAGCGTACCATAGCGGATATATGCTCAATCATTACGGATGGTACGCACCAGCCGCCGAAATTCACACAAGACGGGATACCGTTCCTATTTGTATCAAACATTGTAACAAATGAAATTACCTATAATGCGGAGAAATTCATATCAGAAGAAACCTATGATGAACTTTACAAGCGTACTCCTATTGAAATAGGCGATATTGTGTTATCAACCGTTGGCTCTTACGGTCACCCTGCGGTAGTAAAAACAAATAAAAAATTCTTGTTTCAGCGTCATATAGCCTATCTGAAACCTATTTCAAGTGTTGTAAACTCGATTTATCTGCATAGTGCTATTCTTTCTAACGATGCACAAAGGCAGATTGAGGAAAGAGTAAAGGGTATCGCTCAAAAAACTCTGAACTTGTCGGAGATAAGGAAAATAACCGTTCCTATCCCTCCCCTTGCCCTACAAGAGCAATTCGCCGCCTTTGTAGAACAGACCGACAAATCGAAATT
>NZ_JBKXNW010000005.1:212767-213953 GCF_047012705.1 Pseudoruminococcus sp.
TTGCCCTACAAGAGCAATTCGCCGCCTTTGTAGAACAGACCGACAAATCGAAATTGGCAGTAAAACAGGTGCTTGAAAAGGCTGAAATGCTCAAAAAAGCACTGATGCAGGAATATTTTGGCTGATAATTCAGTCGGTGCAGGATGTTGGTACACTAAAAATCAAATGAGGTGTACCAAATGAAAGAACAAATTATACTTAACATTACGCAGGAAATGCTCCCTTTTCTCGATAACGCCCAGCTTTTACAGCTTCAAAAAGTATTGGAGCGTAACCTGTGGAATGTAGAAATTACGAAAAGCAGCGATAATTCAGATACTCCCGAATTGAGTAACGGCGAACTGCTGACCGCTTTCATAAACGCAAAAAGAATCGAGGGGTGCAGCGAAAAAACGCTGAAATACTATCAGTCCACTATCAACAAGATGCTTTCCGATACTGACAAGCATATCACGCATATTACAACAGACGATCTGAGAGAGTACCTTTCGCATTATCAGAAAGAGAACTCTTGCAGTAAGGGCAATATCGACAATATCCGCCGTATCCTGTCGAGCTTCTTTTCATGGCTTGAAGATGAGGATTATATCCTGAAAAGCCCTGTCAGGAGAATACATAAAATAAAATCCGCAAGGACTGTCAAGGAAACCTATACCGATGAGGCGTTGGAGCGTATGCGTGACAACTGCGAAAATCTGCGTGATCTGGCTATCATTGATATGCTTGCTTCAACGGGAATGCGTGTCGGTGAGCTTGTCGGACTTAACAGAGCCGATGTTGACTTTGAAAGCCGTGAGTGCATTGTTTTCGGAAAGGGCAGCAAGGAACGTCCGGTTTATTTTGATGCCCGGACAAAGATACACCTGAAAAACTATCTTGAATCAAGGACGGACGATGATCCTGCCCTGTTTGTGTCCCTCCTGAAACCGCACTGCCGCCTGAAAATCAGCGGTGTAGAGATCAGGCTTCGTGAATTGGGGCGAAAACTGGGTATCACAAAGGTTCACCCTCACAAGTTCAGGCGCACCCTTGCTACAAGGGCTATCGACAAGGGAATGCCCATAGAACAGGTGCAAAAGCTCCTCGGTCACAGCAAAATCGACACTACGATGCAGTATGCTATGGTCGATCAAAATAATGTTAAGTTAAGTCACCGAAAATACATCGGCTGATTTCAAATCACGGT
>NZ_JBKXNW010000005.1:213963-214493 GCF_047012705.1 Pseudoruminococcus sp.
TCACGGTTTGTGGAGATGTTCTGTAATACTGATGATAAGCGTACCATAGCGGATATATGCTCAATCATTACGGATGGTACGCACCAGCCGCCGAAATTCACACAAGACGGGATACCGTTCCTATTTGTATCAAACATTGTAACAAATGAAATTACCTATAATGCGGAGAAATTCATATCAGAAGAAACCTATGATGAACTTTACAAGCGTACTCCTATTGAAATAGGCGATATTGTGTTATCAACCGTTGGCTCTTACGGTCACCCTGCGGTAGTAAAAACAAATAAAAAATTCTTGTTTCAGCGTCATATAGCCTATCTGAAACCTATTTCAAGTGTTGTAAACTCGATTTATCTGCATAGTGCTATTCTTTCTAACGATGCACAAAGGCAGATTGAGGAAAGAGTAAAGGGTATCGCTCAAAAAACTCTGAACTTGTCGGAGATAAGGAAAATAACCGTTCCTATCCCTCCCCTTGCCCTACAAGAGCAATTCGCCGCCTTTGTAGAACAGACCGACAAATCGAAATT
>NZ_JBKXNW010000005.1:214503-226117 GCF_047012705.1 Pseudoruminococcus sp.
TTGCCCTACAAGAGCAATTCGCCGCCTTTGTAGAACAGACCGACAAATCGAAATTTATCGTTTTCAATATAAAGAAAAACATAAGGAGAGTGAGATTATATGACCAATTTTGAATTTTTGAGCAGTATATCCGATTACACTTTATTCTCGGCTGCTGCCATCGAAGCCGAAAAGGTCTACTCCACCTCTCCGGCAATGTGTACTGTGGGCTGCCGCAAGGCTTTGGAGCTTGCCGTGAAATGGGTGTATTCCGCCGATAACACGATCAGTATGCCTTATAAGGACAATCTGCAATCGCTGATCCATGAGCCGTCATTCCGTTTTGCCCTCAACAGCCAGACCTGGGGAAAGCTGCCCTTTATTATCAAGCTCGGCAACCTTTCAGTACATACGGAGAGGACTGTCAATAAGGCTGATGCTCTGCTTGCCCTTGAAAGCCTGTTTGAATTCATCGAATGGGTGGACTATTGCTATGGCTCAGACTATCAGGAACGGCACTTTGATCCTGCCCTGATACCTACGGAAAAGATCATTATCGACACCAAAAAGATAAAAGAACAGGAGTCTCTTATTGAGCAGAAGGACAGCGAGATCAAGGCATTACAGGCTAAAATCGCCGAAATGTCGGCATCCCTCACTGCCGGAAAGGAAAAAAAGCAGGAAAGCCGCACCTTTGTTCCTGCCGATCTTTCGGAATTCAAAACCCGAAAGATATACATTGATGTTGACCTTAAATCAATGGGCTGGAAGTTTGGCGGTACCGATGCCGATGTATGGGAAGAATACGAAGTGACCGATATGAACGGTGTTTTCGGACAGAAAGGCTACTGTGACTATGTGCTGTTCGGTCGTGATGGTCTGCCCCTTGCTGTTATTGAAGCAAAAAGGACGAGCAAGGATCCCAATATTGGCAGGAAACAGGCGGTGCTTTATGCCGACTGCTTAGAGCGCAAATTCGGGCGCAGACCCATGATGTTTACCTCAAACGGCTTTGAAACTTACTTCTGGGACGATATGTCCTCTCCACAGCGAAAGGTAAGCGGTTTCTTTACAAAATCCGACCTTGAAAAGCTGATGAACCGCCGTGAAACCCGCAAAAAACTCAGCACTATCCCCATAGATGACAGAATTACGGATCGCTATTATCAGAAAGAGGCTATCCGTGCAGTATGTGAGCATATTGAGGAGGGCTTTCGCAAGGCTCTGCTTGTCATGGCTACCGGTACAGGCAAAACAAGGACGGCTTCAAGCCTGACAGATGTCCTGAGCCGCGGAGGGTATGTTACGAATATTCTTTTCCTTGCTGACAGAACGGCTCTTGTCAAGCAGGCGAAGGACGATTTCAAGAATTATCTGCCTGATATGTCGCTGTGCAACTTATGCAGTAACAAGGATGACAGAAATGCCCGTATCGTGTTTTCGACTTACCCCACTATACTCAATGCTATTGACAGCACAAAGACACAGGACGGAGTGCCGCTGTTTTCTCCTGCACACTTCGACCTGATTATTACGGACGAGAGCCACAGAAGCATTTTCAAGAAATATCGTGCGATCTTTGAATATTTCGATGCGATCATGGTCGGTCTGACAGCGACACCGAAAACCGATGTTGACCGCAACACCTACGATTTCTTTGAGGTAGAGAACGGTGTGCCGACCTATGCCTACGATTACGAAACGGCAGTACATACCGATCATGTGCTTGTGCCATATTATAACTATGAAGTAAAGACGAAGTTTCTTGAAGAAGGTATCACCTACGATGATCTTTCCGATGAGGACAAGGAACGCTATGAGGACGATTTTGCCGAGGACGGCTATGTCCCGGACTTTATCCCCTCGGCAGCGCTGAACAAGTTTGTTTTCAATGAGACTACTGTCGATACCGTCCTGCAAGACCTTATGGAGCGCGGTATCAAAGTCCACGGCGGCGACAGACTCGGCAAAACGATCATATTTGCTCAGAATAAGGAACACGCTGAATTTATCGTGCGGCGTTTTAACTCGCTTTATCCGAAGCTTGGTAACGGACATTTTGCTCAGCGTGTCACCTGTGACGACAACTATGCCCAGACGATCATTGACGATTTCAAAATAGCTGATAAAATGCCTGTTATCGCCGTTTCGGTAGATATGATGGACACGGGCATTGATGTTCCCGAATGTGTCAATCTTGTGTTCTTTAAGAAGGTACGCTCAAAAACTAAATTCTGGCAGATGATAGGCAGAGGCACAAGACTTTGCAAAGAGCTTTCCTGTATTGACAGTATAGACGGCGAATACACGGAAAAATGTCGGTTTCTGATATTCGATTACTGCGGTAACTTTGAATATTTCAGAGAACACAAGAACGGTTATGAAACAGGAGAAACAAAGTCCCTGACAGAAAATATCTTCTGCAAGCAGGTTCGGCTCATATTCGCATTGCAGGATGGTAGTTTCTCCGATGAAGCGTATCAGGATTTCCGCAGACAGCTCACAGATACTTGTCATGGAGGCATCAATGCTCTTTCCTATGACCTTGTATCGGTAAGGCTAAAAATGGAATATGTCGAGAAATTCAAAAAGAACGAGAAATGGGTATCACTTTCCGATATGGATATATCGGAGCTTCAAAAGCATATTGCTCCGCTAATCACTACAAATGACACAGATGAGTATGCAAAGCGTTTTGACAACTTTATGTACGGAATGATGCTTGCAAATATTGATAAGCTGCCCACAATGAATTATCTGAAAAATCAGCTCTGCCTGACTGCTGAAGCATTGGAGCGTAAAGCCACGATACCGCAGGTCAAGCAGAAGCTCACACTTATCAAGGATATTCAGACAGATACATTCTGGGATAACATAAGTATTCTGACGATGGAGAAAGTCCGTCAGGAGCTTCGTGACCTGATGCAGTTCCTCGTTCAAGGTCCGGGCAAGCCCAAGATATTTACAAAGCTTGATGATCCTGTGCTTGACAGCAAGGAGGGTGATGCTCTTGGTGCGGCATACGACTTTGAGGACTATCGCAAGAAGGTCAACCGCTATGTTGAGGAGCATAAGAACGATACTGTTATCTATAAGCTGAATCATAATCTCCCGCTTTCAAAAGGAGATTATGCAGAGCTTGAAAGGATACTCACGCAGGAGCTTGGTAACAGCGAGGATTACAAGCGTGAGTATGGTAACACTCCCTTTGGTCTGCTTATCCGAAAGATAGCAAAGCTCGATCATGACAGTGCTATGTCTGCATTTTCTTCATTTATCAATGACAGCTCGCTCAATCAGAAACAGATCGAATTTATTCTGAAGATCATCAACCATATCGAGAATAACGGTTATATCGAGGATATTAAAATTCTTATGAAACCGCCATTTGATAAGCCCTACAGCTTTATAAAGATGTTTGATTCCAAAACAAGAAATGCTATCCTGCTGACTATTGAGAGTATCAAGAATAATGCTTTGCAGGTAGTGGCATAAATAACAAAATAAAAAACACAGTGCAGTACCTTAATCCTTACTCAAAAGGTACTGCACTGTTTTTTTGTCTTTATCAAACAATATATAAGCGAATTATTCTACAGTGGAATAATCAGAATATCAAATCTGCCCGTTGATATTTATTTTGTTCAGAGGGATATATAGTATACTGTAAGCGTTGCTGTTGCAAACTATATATATGTAAACTTCTGGAGGCGTGAAATCATTATGGACGAGCTTGTTATAACCAAAGAAAGAATAGATGAATTCAAAAAGCACTTGCACTTGGAAGAAAAAAGCGAAAACACCATCGAAAAGTATATGCGTGACATTAAGGCATTTTGGCAGTACGCAGGAACACAGGTGGTGACTAAAGAACTTGCGATAGCGTATAAGGAAAATCTCACCAGACATATCAATCTTCACAATTTATCAGACTATCTGTAAGCCATTATACAGGATAATTCAGGGGTTATTCCTTTTGCAAAGGATTGTTCTCTGGTTTGTCGGAGCGATCATATCAAAGGGCTTCTTTTGGAAGGAAACGGATTTCGTTGCTTTACAAGTGTCTTGATATTGCGTTATGAATTCTGCAACCATCTTGGTATCTTAGATAGCTTTTTCATTCAGTTATTCTTTAATTTTGTAGTATCCAACTTTCCCTTTATCAATGCATAAAATATAGTCACAACATTGCCCGATAAGCTCCGGATCGTGGGTGGAAACAAGCACGGTACTGCCTGACCTTGCCAGATTGGTCAGAAGCTGTCCGACCATTTCCATATGGGAAAGATCAAGCCCGGAGGTGGGTTCGTCAAATAAAAGCAGCTTTGCCCCTGCGGCAACTGCTGATGCTATGGCAACTCTCTGCTTTTGTCCGCCGGAAAGCGCCATAGGGTGTTTATCCTTGTATGGCAGAAGTCCGAGGCTTTCGAGGATAATCTCACAAGCTTTTTCGTTTTTGTCTTTCATAGAAAGCATTACCTCTGCCATAACGCTGTCAGTGAAAAGCTGGTGATTCACGTCCTGCATTACCATATAGCAAAGTTCTGTGCGGTTTTTTCCCTTATACTCTTTCCCATCCATAGTGATAACACCAGGACAATCTCTTTCCAGACCACAGACGCAGCGCAGAAAGGTAGATTTTCCCGTTCCGTTGCTCCCCACAACAGCGATAACGCTGTTTTTCGGCAGTCTGAGCTTCGGGATATTAAGAGTAAGAATATCTTCATCCGCCTGTGTCAGCTTTTTTCTGAAAAAAAGATGCGGTCTGCGCTTATATGTAAAGAAAAAATTTTCGAGTATAACAGCATTCTCCTCCGGCATATCAAGGAAGGATGAGCTATCGTTTTCGCTCGAAAATGTATCTTCCACCGTAAGCGGTCTGAGCCTGAGCTTCTGTATGCTTTCACTGCTTAGTCCCGAAAAATCCTTTCCTGTCCATTCATTTTTTATCCTTCCGTTTTCCATGTGTATGACCCGATCAACGATATCCCTAAGATACCATAGTCTGTGCTCGGAAATAATGATTGTTTTGCCCTGTTTCTTCCATTTGATGATCGTTTCCCTCAGATACTCTGTAGCTGTCCGGTCAAGATTTGCCGACGGCTCATCGAGAAGAATAATGTCGGGAAGCAAGGCAGAAACAGACGCACAGGCTATCTTCTGTTTTTCACCTCCCGAAAGATCGAACAGGCTTTTGCCGAGGAGCTTTTCTATATCAAATTCCTTAACTGTTTCCTGCTTGCGTCTGATTATCTCATCAGTAGCAAGACCGATGTTTTCAGGTCCGAATACGATCTCTCCGTCAGTATCCACAGAAAAAAACTGACTTCTGGGATTCTGAAATACCGTCCCGACTGTGCCGGCAAGCTCATACAGCTCTGTTTCTTTTATATCACGCTCTGCAACGCGGACATTTCCATCAAGCTTACCCTGATAATAATGCGGTATCAGACCGTTTATCAGCCTGATGACAGTAGTTTTTCCCGAACCCGATTCTCCGCAGAGAAGAAGGACTTCTCCTTTTTTTACAGTCAGAGAAAAGTTGTCAAGCAAGCTTTCATCCGAGCCTTTATAACGAAAAGAAACATTTTCTATTTCTATAATATTTTTCATCATACAAAATATTTAAAGATCACAAAGACCGCAGCCGCAGTTGTGAAGCCTGTAATAAGCGATAAATCTGTTGCCCCTATTTTCAGTACTGCTACGCTTGTTCTCTTTATCTTTCCTCCGAGTCCTTTTGTTATTGCTGCTGCGGACAATTCATCCCCGATGTTCACGCATGAAAATAAAAGCGGTATCATTCGATATTCTATCATCTTTAAGACGCTGCCTCCGCCAAAGGCTATCCCGCGCATTTTCATGGCATCACGAATAGAGAAGTATTCTTCCTTTATGGTGGGGAAGAAGCGCATGACAACCGCAAGTGAGATCGTTATTCCGTCGGGAATGTGCATTTTCTGCATGGCGGACACAAATTCGTCAATTTTTGTTGTTCTTATAACATACCATGCCGTTATCATTGCCGGAAGAAATTGTGCGATGATCCCGCAGTAACCGGTAAGCAGAGATTTTATTATACCCGTTGATTCATCCGACAGAAAAAAGAAAGTCAGTATCAATGCGATCGTATACAGCGCAAAGAAACGAAATGCGCTGGCATATCGTTTCTCCGCAATCAGAAGTATTATCGGCACAAGTGTTATGATGATCCTGACTGCCCACAACAGGGGAGTTGTTGCGCTCATCATAACAACAGCCGACACTATAAGTATCATATACAGCTTTGTTCTCGGGTCGAGCCTGATATTCATTAAACTATCCCCGCTTTTTCAAAATGCTTTTTAATGGCTGCCTTTCCGATAAGTGCACCTATGCAGCCAAACACGAAGCAAAGTATGAGCAGTACCGCAATGGTTTTGTAATTTATCGCGCCAAAAAGATTGTCACAGTACTCTGCGGAATAGCCGCCGTCTATGAGATCCTTCCTGTAGGAATCGGCAGTTATTATAACAGGAAAATAATTGGCACATATCCAGAGGCTGAAAATACCGTTGCTCAGGACAGTCTTTTTAAAGCTCTTATAATTACCTGATCTTGCAACGAGATCAGCGATAACTCCCGCAAGTATTATCAGCGGAGCGCCGAGATAGCCCATTCCCGTTACAAACATGATGATAGCGATAAGAACAGACATAATGGTTATCATACCGAATTTTTCCACCTTTGTGTAAAACAACATCATCGGTATGCATCCTACAAGCGGTATCATTACCACATAGGAAACGACTATATAGGGATGGATATACCCAAGCATACCGCAGGCAAACTCAACTACAAATATAATTGCCGTAAAGATACCTACCGTAATAAAATCTTTAACTCCGAGTCTTTTCTTTTCTATCGCATTTTTCTTATTATCTGACATTTTTGTTTCCTCCTGAATCATGCTAATTTCCAGCTCACTGCCTTTTTCCTGCCGGAAATGAAGCTTCTATAAATTCCTTTTTCCTGCATCAGCTTTTCATGACTGCCCTGCTGAACGATTCTACCCTTGTCAATAACGATGATCTGATCTGCATTTCTGACGGTTTTCAGACGGTGAGCTATCATGATGATGGTCTTTTCCTTTGTCAGGTTCTGGATAGCCTGCGTCAGCTCCTTCTCGTTTTCGGGATCAATGTTGGCTGTTGCTTCATCCAAAACAATAACGGGCGCGTCCTTCATTATTGCCCTTGCAATAGCTATTCTTTGTTTTTCTCCGCCGGAAAGCGCCCTGCCTCCTTCACCGACCACTGTATCATATCCGTCCGGGAGAGCCGTTATAAATTCATGGAAGGCAGCTTTCTTTGCAGCGGCGATAACCTCATCCATTGAAGCGTCCGGTCTGCCGAAGCGGATATTATTTGCTATGGTGTCCTCAAACAGATACACACGCTGAAAAACAAAGCTGAAATTCTCCATCAGACTGTCAAAGCTGTAATCCCTTACATTCCTGCCTCCGAGAGTCACCGTGCCCTCCTGCACATCCCAGAATCTTGCGATAAGGGATGTGATAGTGGTCTTTCCTCCGCCGGAGGGACCCACAATGGCAGTAGTGGTTTTCTCTTTTATATCAAGGGTCACATCATCAATGATCTTTCTGTTTTCATAAGCAAAGCTGACATGCTCCAAATGAATGTCGTGGTTTTCCGGTATGATCTCTTCGCCGTCAATATCCATCTGCTGAACGTCAAGTATCTCATTTGCAAGGTCAACGCCCTTTCCGATTATTTTCAGCAGGGCGGTATATACTCCTGCCGCATCAAGGGCTTCAAAGATCATGAACGAGCAAAGCAGCATTGTTATGCAATAGCTAAGCTCCATTGTGCCGTTAAGAAAGAAGAATACGGATGCTCCTGCGATCACAACACCGGCGAGCTTGCTGACAAGATTCTGAACACCCACAGCAGGTATTGCAGCAATCTCTGCCCTGATATCTGCATTTTTCTTTCTGTCTATAGCCTTGTCAAGCCTTGCATTATTCTGACTTACAAGATTATAGTTCCTTATCTCGGCAATACCCTGTATATATTCAAGGATGACGCCGACGATATCTCTGTCCGATTCAAGCTTTTCATCGGCAACTCTTGCAACGCTTATATTTGTCCATTTGTTTACAAGGAAAAATACAAGAATGCTCAGCACCGAAATTATCCCTATCCTCCAGTCAAAAGCAAACATTCCGATGCCGATAACGATGGTCGTGATGCTTCCCTGCAGGACCATCATAACTGCCCTTGTTGCGATGTCTCCGACCTGCTCCATCGTATTCGTTGTCACGGAGGTTATGTGCCCGAGACTGGTATCATTGAAATAACCCATCGGGAGATAGCGCAGATGCTCGCCTATTTCAATCCGTTTTCCTGCGCAGGTGTTGTAGCCTGCCTCTGTCTGGAGCATCTGAGAAAAGCGGTTGACTATCATCTTGCCTATCGTGCTGACAAGCATAAGCCCGATAACAAGCGCAAAGGCTGTACCGTCAATTTTATTCTCAAGCACGGCGCTTATTGCAAAAAACGCAGCCGGAATTTTCATTGCACCAAATATCGCATCAAGAACGCCAAGTACAACGGAAATATAGAATTTATTTCTGTTTTCCCGGCTGCAAAAATCAAAGAATTTCTTCAGCATTGTAAACATCAGACTGCCTCCTTTCCGGAAATATCCTCGTCCTTTGCCATACGGTGGGCATCCCACATTCTGCGGTACAGACTGCATCCCGAGAGCAGCTCCTCATGCTTTCCCTCAGCTTCAATATTGCCGCCGTTTACAACGAAGATCTTATCTGCATCCATAATGGTAGAAAGACGGTGCGCGATAACGATAAGAGTTTTCCCCCTGACAAGCTTTGCCACACTTGACTGTACAAGGGCTTCATTTTCCGGATCGGTATAGGCTGTTGCTTCGTCAAGTATTATAACAGGAGCATTTTTCAGCATAGCTCTTGCAATACATATTCTCTGCCGTTCTCCGCCAGACAAGTGACCGCCTGCGCCTCCCACAATGGTATCGTATCCGTTTTCGAGGCTCATAATAAAATCATGGCAGCCGCTGCTTTTCGCAGCATTTATGACTTCCTCGTCTGCAGCTCCCTTTTTTCCAAGACGGATATTTTCCATGACAGACATATCAAAAAGGTAATTGTCCTGTGCAACATAAGCGATCTGATCGGTGTAATAGTCAAGGGGCAGCTCTTTGATATCTATGCCGCCGTAGATTATCCTGCCGCTGTCGGTATCCCACAAGGAATCTATCAGTCTTGCAATAGTGCTTTTGCCTGATCCCGAAGGTCCGACGATAGCAGTGACCTCACCCTGTCTGATCTTCATATCAACACCGTGAAGCACTTCTTTCTCCTTATAGGTAAAGTGTACATCCTCAAGAACGATATCACATCCGTGCGGTTTTTTTGAAAGAGATGCAGGGCGAACCATATCCTTTCTTTCAAGTATTTCAGTGACCTCTCCGAAAATCGTTTTCATTTTCAGGATATCATCCATATAGGAAAATGCGATAACAAGGGGAGTGATAAGTCCGGCTGAAAGAATTATTCCTGTGATAAAGCCCTCCGCTGACAAGCTGCCGATATTTATAAGCAGCAAACCTACCGGCAGAACACCCAAAAGCGTTGCAGGCATAAACGAAAGACTTCCAGCCTGCCACCAGATACATTTTCTCATCCAGTCAATAAAGCAGTCCGCGCCCTCTTTTGCGGCAGTAACAAATTTTTCATAGGAGCTTTTTGATTTACCGAATGCCTTTATTACCTCAATTCCGTTTATATATTCCACAGCCGTGTCGTTGAGTTTTTTTGTCTTTTCGACTGATATCTCGTAGCCGCCCTTACTTTTTATCATCATTCCGGTCACAAATACAAGACCTATAACGACAGATATAAGATTAGCAAGTCCCAGCCGCCAGTCTATAGTCATAAGATAAATGAACATAACCGCAGGAAGCAGGATGTTTGCCGTGAACTCCGGAACGATATGCGCAAGCGTCGTTTCCATTGAATCAACACGCTCAACAATGATATTCTTGTAGCTTCCGCTGTTGTCATCCAGCACCGAACCTAAGGGAATACGGCTGAGCTTTTCGCAGAGCTGTTTTCTGATACCGCCGAGAACATTGAATGTCCCTATATGGGAAAGCGATGTCGAAAGCGTATGCAAAGTGATCCTTATGACCCAGCAAAGCGCCATAAACAGCATCATCTGCAGGTAATAGCTCCAATCTCTGTTTCCGGCAATAAGCTGTCCCACAACATTAGCGGTAAGCAGATATGGGATAAATGACGCTGCAACGCCAAGTATAGCAAGCAAAACACTGCCGCCGAAACAGATCTTCTTTCTCCCGGCAAATTCAAGCACCCAGGAGAGAGTACTTTTCTTTTTCAAAATCAATCCTTCTTTCTTTTTTGAAATGATAAAACCGCATGCCTCTTTCTTAATGATGATGTATGCAGTGAGTTAAACAACCCTAACTATTATAATTAGATGCAACTAACTTGTCAAGCCTTTAATACTCTTTTTTTTAACAAAATACCTTATTGAAAAACCGGTGATGATATAGTATAATATAGTTAGAGTTATCTAATCAAATTATAGGAGTCATCTTTATGAAATACGGAATAATGGGCGGATTTATTAAATTCGCATTCGCAAAAACGGCATTTGACTATATTGAAAAAGAAATTCCGGGAATGGATATGGTATCCTATAAAAAACGTGTGCAAAAGGAGTACAGGGCAATCGTTGAAAGAACTCTCGGCATCGGCAAAATGAAAGAAAATATGTTTGTAATGACAATGTATGCAGGTGCATTTCTGATCGCACTGTATAAAGAGGCTGACGGGAAGATCAATGAAGAAAAGCTGAAAGGCTTGGTTCGTTCTGCTGCCTACTGTCCGTTGATGGTGAAAGCAAAGAAGGGAAAGAGTGCTTTTACGGACAAGGAGATAGCCACACGGACAAAACAGGCAAAGTGGTCAAGAGATCATATTAAGGAATATCCTATGAACTGGTTTTATTATTTTGAAACAGTCCCGGGGAAGGATGAATATTACATCACGCATAAACAGTGCGGTATCTGCAAGCTGACAAAGCAGGAGCACTGCGAGGAGATCACAAAATATCTGTGCATGATGGATTATTACACCTTTGAGATGCAGGGAGCTGTTCTTGACAGAACAAAAACGCTGGGCTATGGCGATGATGAATGTAATTTCCACCTGATGAGCAGAGAAAGAGACGATGAAACAGGCTTTGTGAAAAGTGCGGATGCAAAGTAAGATACGGAAAATGATAATAAACAGAGGTTGATTGATTTGATCGTTTTACAGCTAATACTATTCTGTGCTGTTTTCACGTTGATGGTAAAGCTTGGTGTCGGAAACAATGCCCTTAACGGACTTTATTTTTATCCGAAGGCTGTGCAGGAAAGAGTTTATGAGCTTGGTCTGACCGACAGACAAACTGTGAAGCGAAAGAGAAAAATATTCATGACGATATTCTTTATTGTCATGCTTGTTGTTCTTCTTCAGTCGGTCATTTTTTGCGGACAGTTCATACATGCTATCCTTTTCTGTTCTCTG
>NZ_JBKXNW010000006.1:0-8606 GCF_047012705.1 Pseudoruminococcus sp.
ATGAATCTTTTGTAAATTTGCTCTTTTACTTGTCTACTTTATTGACTATGGTCCAACTGGCTTTCTATCAAAATTACGGTTACTCGTAAAAACATTACAAACTGCTTAAACACATTATGTTTAGGTAGTTTTATTTTTATTTGCACATAATAATATTTTTAATATCACCAAAAAGTTTCTTAATTTAATTGATGATAAAACTTGAAATTTCCTATAAACACAAAAACGCTGTACGCAGAAAATTGCGTACAGCGTTTTTTTAATAAGGAGAATTAGCAGCCACAACCGCAACCGTTGTTGTTGGAGTTTTCATTGCCGCATCCACAACCATTTCCACAGCAGCTAACCAAAAGGATAAGGATGATAATCCAGCAGCAGCTGTTGTTACCTAAGAAGTTACCACACATCGTTCGTTTCTCTCCTTTCGTTTGTTATACTACATTATACGTCAGGAAAGAAAAGTTGCTACTGATAAATTAAAATTAAATCATATAATTATCGTAACTATTTTCGGTATTTTTGTCAACTATATCTTGAATCGTTATTCCCTCAAGATAATCTGTAATAACCTTATAAAGTCCCTGCCAGACATAGAGCGTTGAACATTCCTCTGCACGCTCACATTGAACAGGTTCAAAATCAAGACAAGAAACAGGTGCTATACTACCTTCAGTAATTTTCAAAATTTCACATATAGTAAGCTCCTTAGGGTCCTTAGCAAGCATATATCCGCCCTGATAACCACGATTAGCCTTTAGAACACCTGATTTGTTCAAAAGCGGTACAATCTGTTCAAGATATTTTTTTGATATACTTTGACGCTCTGCAACATCTTTAAGCGCAATAAAACCATCATTCTTATGTTCTGCCAAATCTACAAGAAATCTTACAGCATATCTTCCTTTTGTAGAAATTTTCACACTATCACCTCAAAGTCTATAGGTTTTATATTATTTATTTTAACACAAAAGCTATCAATTATCAATAATAAAATTAAACAAAAAACACCGCATACCTTATATAAAGTATACGGTGTAAAAAATTTTGATATAAACCAAACATTTAAAAGCTATCTAACTCAAACATTCTCAGTTTCTGAAGTATCTTCACTTGATTCATTATTCATAATAACATCAACAGCACTAAGAAGTCCCTTATATTGCTCTATCATTTTCTTGAGATATTGTTTACCCTCATCAGTAATAGCATAATAGTTGCGAGTTCTGTGGCTTTCAGTAATTTCCTGAGAATACTCTACAACATAGCCTTGCTCCTGAAGACGATATAGTACAGGATAGAGAAAATTCATTTTATAGACTTTGTTACTACGTTTTTCAAGCTCCTGAGAAAGCTTATATACATACATTGGCTTCTCATTAAGAAGAAATAATGTAAGCATAGGACTTGTAGCTCTCTTGAAGTAATCCTCAAAAGAATGGTTGGATTCTTTTCCTAAAGTTCTGCCCATAAATAATCACCTTTCTTTTTTAAATGTCATTATTATTATAACATAATATAAAATAAAATCAAGAGCATATATTACATTATACACAATAAATTTAAAATTTATCATACAAATACTACCAATAGTATTTTAATTTTAAATTTTGCAATTTATACAATATCGCCATTTCAAGGTTGTATAAAGCTAAAATATTGTATAATATATCTTAAGTTACCTATTTCAATAGTGATTTTATTAAAACAATGGTTATTATCGTGTATTATTTTTGTGATATTTTGTTGAATAATACTAAATTTTAAAAACAGTTCTTTCAAAAAATATCTTTATAAACATTTAATTGTAATCGTTAATATGTGATTCATAATTGTGCAATTTTAAAACATATTTGTTTGCAATCAGATATTTTAATTAAAAATTGCTTCCTGCATAACCCCAATATTCTATTTCATCATATTTTACATAAATCCTATCACTTGAAATTCCAAGCTTATCCGAAATAATCTCTGTTAACTTAGACGTCAGATTATCATAATTTTTTGCAGATGAGCTGCCATAAATCTTGATTTCAAGCACTGCACAAGGTTTTTCAGAACCTTTAAACCACATTCTCTGCTCATCACAAAAATTCAGCATAAGCCATTGTTCACTCTTACCGGGAATAATAGTAATAGCCTCTCCAAAAGCTGATTTTAGCTCGATTTCCTTTTCTTTTGATATAGATACAGATGCTTTCAATTCAATAAATGGCATTTTAAACACTCCTTTTATTTTTTCTTAAATTTTCTTTTCATAATAAGTTTTGACAAAATAATAACAACTACTCCAACTATAATTCCTAGACAAAGATAAAAAGCGCCAGAATTGCCCGAAACAGTTAGTGCAAGAATTGCTATCGCAACAATAATTAGTATAGCCACAATATAAAACGCTAAAACCTTTGGATTTTTCATCCAACTCTCCCCTATCTCAAATAATCTTAATTTTCATATGTATGTTCACATATTTCTTTTATCTTTTCCTGTAATTTTAGATAATCCTCAAAAGCCGCAGGTTTATTATTTGGATTTCTCAGCAAAGCCGCAGGGTGTAAAGTTGCCATCATAAGCACATTACCCTTTTCAAAGAAAATCCCATGCTCTTTTGTAATCTTAATATCAGGCTTTATAATTTTTGCAGCAGCAATTCTTCCGAGGCATACAATAATCTTTGGACGAATCAATGCAAACTGATTTCTCAGCCAGTCCACACAAGCCGTCTGTTCCTCCGGAAGCGGGTCACGATTTTTAGGTGGACGACATTTTACAATATTTGCAATATAGATATTTTTCTTTCTATCAAGGTCAACAGCCTCAAGCATTTTATCAAGAAGTTTTCCTCCTCTGCCAACAAAAGGCTCTCCTTGCTCGTCCTCATATTGTCCAGGGCCTTCTCCTATAAACATAACCTCCGCATTAGGAACTCCTACTCCGAAAACAACATTAGTACGAGTTTCACATAATCCACATTTTTGGCACTGCTTACATTTATTTTCAAGTTCAGCAAAATTATCTATCATACTCTAACTCCTTATAAATTCATTTAATTTAGTATAGCATATTATAATTTATAAAGCTATAAATTTCAACAAAAAAGGATATAGATTTATAACCTATATCCCTCTGAATATTCATATTTTATTCTTTTTATCAATTATTCCGCAAGCCATAATCAATCCCAATGTAAATACAATCAGACATACTCCAATTCCAGTACATATATTCATAATGCGAATATTTTCCGAAGTCATTCCTTCAAAAGATACGAGCATAGAACGTTGTAAGGAAAATATTGATACTGCTGCATCTGCAAGTGCTATATTTCTTATCGTGATAAGCAAAAATGACTTATACTTTTTTGTTTTAACAAGATTTATAATAGCCATTATAATCTTATAAAAAGTATATGTTGCAATGGTTATCATAACTATTTTATTATTTTTATTTGCCACATCATTAGCAATGCTATAATAAACCGAACCTGATAAAACAAAGCTCATTATAATCAGCATAATACCTATAAATCTCATTACGAATTTTTCGTTATGTCTTTTATTTTTATATTCATATAAAACTGCCGAAAAACGCATAACTGATAAAAGTGTATAATACGCAAACATTGCCAAAAACCAAAATGACGCATACACTATTCCAAGAATTCCATTATAAAAAGCATATGCAATATTTATTATAAGGCTTATAGAGGCAGTAAAAATTATTCTATATCTCGCATTATGTAAGATACGGTTGCCTGTTTGTGTTTTTTCTATTTGCGAAATAACATTTTTCTTTATTTTATTCATAAAATTTCATTTTTAAAATCACTTAATTCCTTTAATAACAGGAATCAAACTAAGTAAAATTAAAATTCCTACAATTCCAATAATAATACCCAAAAGCATATTTTGCCATACCATAGTGAAACACATACCCACACCTAATGCTAAAGCTCCAATTATACCAATAAATGTAGTTGCAAAAGTTTTTCCAGATAGTTTAATTGGCTTTTTATTCTCCATTTTTCGCCAAACAAGAAATGTTATAAGGCCAAGTATTAAACCAAGCAAACCTAAAATAATTCCCTGAGTAAATGTATTCCACTCCTGAATCAAAGCCATACACATACCCAATGCAAATAAAATACCGCTCACTGTACCTAAAATCATCGCCACAAAACTGCTTTTTTTCATTTTAAAATACCTCCATAAAATAAAATTAACAAAGCAACACTTGTTCTGTTAATAAGATTATAATATAATTAAATAGCCTAAAACAATCATCAATTCACCTATAAGTGTTGAGATAATGGAGGTTTCTAATGAATGTTAAAAACAACAAACGCCGTAAAGAATCTCGTGCAAAAATAGAGGCCGTATTTTTAGATTTAATACAGGAGAAAGAGTTAAATCAAATATCTGTTTCAGAAATATGTAAGAAATCCGGCTTGAACCGCACAACATTCTATGCTAACTATGTTGATATATACGACCTTGCAGATACTATAAGAAAGACTCTCGAAGAAAACTATTTCTATAACTATTTTGAACCAAAGCAAAATCACGATTTCTTTCTTAAATTATTCCATCACATAAAAGAAAATCAACTATTATATAAAACATACTTCAAGCTTGGATACGACAGTAATTATAAAATCATAGGTTATAGTGAGGAACTTGCATTTAAGCATTTTAATAATAAATTTATTGAGTACCATTGTGAATTTTTCAGAAGTGGAATTACAGCTATTATAAAAATGTGGCTTAATAATGGTTGCAAAGAAACACCTGAGGAAATTTGTGAAATTATTAATTCAGAATACAACAAACGAACACTATAAAATAAAGCCGTCCTTCACTAGGACGGCTTTTACTATTAAACTTCAGATAAACGCTTTAAATTATCAATAGCTTCCTTTGCGTCAGATGCTTTGAAAACACCTGTTCCTGATACGCACACATCAACACCAAACTTAGCAGCCTGAGAAATTGTCTTATCATTAACTCCACCATCAATTTCTACAAGCATATCTTTGCCTAATTCCTTGGCTTTTTCTTTTATAGCAGTAACCTTTGGAAGCATATCTGCCATAAAGCTTTGTCCACCAAAACCAGGCTCTACTGTCATAACAAGTATCAAATCAACCTGTTCTAAGTAGGGGAATACTTCCTCAGCAGATGTCTTTGGTTTTACCACAAGTCCGGGCTTTACACCAAAAGATTTAATCTTGTCAATAGTTGCCTGAATATCGGACTTTGCTTCAATATGGAAGGTAATTATATCCGCTCCTGCTTTAACAAATTGCTCTATATAATCAAGCGGATAATCAATCATAAGGTGAACATCAAAAGGAAGCTTAGAGTATGGGCGAAGTGCAGATACTATTGCAGGACCTATTGTAATATTAGGAACGAAATGTCCGTCCATAACATCAAGATGAATCCAATCTGCTCCACCCTTATCTATTCTGACTAATTCATCTCCCATTTTAGCAAAATCACAAGAAAGCATTGATGGTGCAATCTTCATTATCAATCATTCCCTTTCAGAATTTTTATGGTTTTCGTATAGTCGGTGCAACTATACCTACAATTATGCAGAAAACATACATAATAAGCAATTCGAGGATATTAAGTCTTGCAATTCCTGATATAAATGTAATTACACCAACAAGAACAAATCCTAAAATAATTCCTGCCATTTGTAAGAAAATTGAAAGTGTAACATTTGACTTAATTCTTATACAGCCCGAAATTGCTCTTGCAAATGACTGTATGCCACCCTTTGTTGCAATATATGCACGAGTTTCTTCATCAGGTGTATCTGTCATTTCCTTAGTTATATTTCCCAAACCTGTCGGCAATATCTTAACTGAACGATAGAAAACACCAAAGTCTTCAGCAATTCTATCTTGAGTTATGTTAGAATCAATCGTTCTTACAAGAATAGTAACACCATTCTGTTCAAGGCTTCTAAGCTCTTCAGCAATATAGGAACTACCCTTATAAGTAACTATAAACATTGCTACAAGCTCTCCACCAAGTGATAAATAGACCGCTTGTTTGCTCTTATCTGTATACTTCTTTTCGTATTCAACAGATGGCACTTTAATTCCATGAGCCTCAAGAAGTCTACGGTTTCCAAGAAGTATTCTCTGACCTGCCACCCAGCCAACAAGTCCAAGACCGTCTTCATAGATAACGCTTTCAACATGAGGCAGTGTGTCTCGCTTACTTTTAATGATATTATCGAACATGCTCGACATAGGTGCTTTGACTGCAAACATAACTGCCGCCGCACCACGAATAGCGTCATCTACTTTACTTCCACTAAAAGTTTTAATTCCGCTCATTGTAACAGTTCCCGACGGATATAGGTCATTTGCATCTACAATAATAGCATTTGTATCGCAGAATTGCTTTACTGATTCATAGCTTGTAACCATAGAACCCTTTTTAACAACTGCTGAACAAAGCTTTTTAATAGGAAGATTGACAGCTATAAGCTGACAAACAGGTGTAAGTATTATCGCAAAAAGTACGAATGCACTTGCGCCCTCAGCAACTCCACCGCCAATAAACGCGTAAAGCAAAGCTACTGCAATAGCCACAACAGAAGTAATCGGTGCAATCTTAGCAGCAATATTTTCACTCGGGTCAGGTGCATATGAAAGCTGTAAGAAATTGCTCAAGAACTTTGTCTTTTTTCTGTAAGCAATAAGAGGTTTATTAAGCGGCGCTCCCGTAAACATTCTTTTTGCGTTTTTCTCATCAGTATAAATCTTACCTGCATAGAGTTCAGGATTTTTCATAATAAACTTAAAGTTATCATGAACACGAATAATTATCAACATTCTACCTATGCAGTTCAGCAAGAGTCCAAGAATTACAAGTGTAGTATAGTAATGAAGATAACCATTTATAAAGCTTTGCGGAGAGAAAAATGATACAAAAGCCTGAAGTATTCCGGCAAAAGACGCAACCGCAAGACTTGTATCAGAATTAGCCTTAAAGTATCTTAGAGGAAGTATTCCGTTTATTATAGGAACATAACAAGTTACTACACATACGCACAAAATTATTGCGTTTAAAAATGCAACCAAAAGCCAACCAAAAGGCATATTCATAAAGACTTCGCTCATAACACCAACAAGTATATCCAGTGTTATTGAAAATACAAGTCCGATTGCAACAATTATTGACCGAAATGTAAGTTTACGATAATTGTTATTTATCTCTGAACGAATTTCTCTTTCATCATTCTTACTCGAATATTCTTCAATTTCACGATTTTCATTGTTTAAATCAAAATCATCAGAATCAAGATCTTCATCGTCACTAAAAAGCTTGAGCATTTGAGTTTTCTTTTTTATAGCTTTTTTTGCTTCAGATGCCCTACTATTCTTTTTCTTTTCAGTCTTTTGTTTAACCGGTTTTTCTACTTTAGACTGAACAGGTTCTTCTTTTTCCTTTATATCAGGCATTATTTCAGGACGCTGTTTCTTATGTATAAAGCTTGGAACAACTGCCTTAACCGCAGGTGGTACCATAGGCATTTTAGGCTTTGGAACAGGTGGCTTTGGTATTTTCATCTTAGGCGTTTCCTCTGCCTTAGTCTGCTGTACCTCCTGTTTATGAATCGGCTTAACTACTGATGTGTGCTTTTGCTCGGTTTGTGTTTGAACATTTTTTTCTGGTTCACTATTTATAGCTGGTTGTTGTTCCAATTCAGACCTTTTTTTATGCTTTTTAAAAGAAAATTCACCAAATACAGAGGCTTTTCCGCTCTCATCACTTTTTTCTTGCTTATCTTGTTGCTTGGGCTGTTCACCCTTTGGAGGATTTTGTTTATCATCAAGAGATGTGGGCGGTTCAGGTGGCTTTGGTCTGTACCTGTACGCACGATACTCACTCCTTACCGTCTTAGTGAATTTACCCGCCATAACAACAAAACTGCTTGTTTCTAATGAACGCTTATATATAAGCAGAGTTTTTGGTATATTTTCCTTTTCAAAATCCAGTTTAAATTCCTGAATAGGCTTTTCATTCTCAACAATAACAGGATTAAATGCTTTTGATTGAATTATTGGTGCAGTCGGCTTTTGCTTAGGCTGAGTTTTATCCACAATTCTGATAAATGGATTTGCACTATCTTCTAATTTTGGCTCTGCCTTTTCCTCAACAACAGATTGTTCGACCGACTCTGCCTTTTCCTCAACAACAGCTTGTTCGACCAACTCTGCCTTTTTCTCAGCAACAGCTTGTTCGACCGGCTCTGCCTTTTCCTCAACAACAGTCTGTTCAACTGATTCAGCCTTTTCCTCAACAACAGCTTGTTCGACTAGCTCTGCCTCTTTCTCAACAACAGCTTGTTCGACTGGCTCTGCCTTTTCCTCAACAACAGCTTGTTCGACCGGCTCTGCCTTTTCCTCAACAACAGCTTGTTCGACCGGCTCTGCCTTTTCATCAACAACAGCTTGTTCGACTGGCTTTGCCTTTTCTTCAACAACAACTTGTTCGACCGGCTCTGCCTTTTTCTCAACAACAGCTTGTTCGACTGGCTCTGCCTTTTCCTCAACGACAGCTTGTTCGACCGGCTCTGCCTTTTTC
>NZ_JBKXNW010000006.1:8706-9565 GCF_047012705.1 Pseudoruminococcus sp.
TCAACAACAGCTTGTTCGACCGGCTCTGCCGTTTCCTCAACGACAGCTTGTTCGACCGGCTCTGCCTTTTTCTCAACAACAGCTTGTTCGACCGGCTCTGCCGTTTCCTCAACGACAGCTTGTTCGATCGGCTCTGCCTTTTCCTCAACAACAGCTTGTTCGACTGGCTTTGCCTTTTCTTCAACGACAGCTTGTTCGACCGGCTCAGATTTCTTTTCAATATGCTTTTTAGTCGGCATATCAATTATTTGAATGAAAGGACTATCAAACTCAAAATCATCATTTTGAACCTCATTCTGAGCAGGCTTTGATACTGGCTTTTCAACCTTAGTCTCAGCCATTATTTGCTTTGCCACTGATTCAAAATTAATATCATTTTCATCAGATTTATTTTCTAATTCAACTGGCTTTGCAGATTCTTCTGTCTTAGTTTCTGCTTCAACTGGCTTTATAATTTTTGATTTTTGAGGTCTGCGTGGCTCTCTTAAAACATCACCCGCAACTTGTTCTGAAAGAACAGAAAAATCAAGTTGATCTGAAAGCGGTGAATCTGAAACATCTTCGTTTAATTCATCGTCGTCAAGTGCAATATCTATCGAAATTCTGCTTCGTTTTTCTTCTGCAAGAATTTCATCGAAAGTCAATTCATCATCTGTTTTCTTTTTGTATACCTTAGTATCTGATTTAATTTCGGCTGTTATAGGCTTTTCATCAGATTCTGTTTTAGTTTCCGCTACAACAGGCTTTTCATCAGCTTCTGTTTCAATTTCTGCTACAACAGACTTTTCATCAGATTCTGTTTTAGTTTCTGCTACAACAGGCTTTTGATCAGCTTTCGTTTTAGTTTCTGCTATAATAG